>JAGASJ010000009.1 GCA_017621795.1 Oscillospiraceae bacterium
CCAGTCCTTGCGGTTTGTATTCCCTACAAGCACTGTCTCAGCAGGTACATTCATTCCGGTAAGCGGCACGCTGACCTTGGGTTCTGCTGTGCCGGCGGTGTCTTATTTGCCTGTGAAATTCGTGCAGTCGGGAAAGCAAATCACTGTGGGGAAATTGCAGCTTGCTGATGGCACAACCACAGAGCAATGGCCGGTTGGCATCAGCTTTACGGCTAATTTCCAACTGAATATTCCCCGGATTTTGCCTGCGGGCAGCTATACAGTTGTGTTGGAGGATACCAATTCCACCATCGGACTGATTAAGGTAGCGGGGATAACACAGCCGGTCACAACCACATCTTCTATTGAAAATATAGGCGGTAAAGCCACACTTCTTGTCAATGGCCAGCCCCAGGTGCCGCTATGGTATGCCCGCCCGGAAAACACGGATTTATATGAGGCGCATACCGTAACGAAATTTGCCGATGCCGGTGTGGATACGGTGGTCAGCTATGTATTCCTGAACAACAATTATGGCGACGTTTGGACGGAAAATGGCTTCGTTTCCGATGGCATCGACGATATGATGTGGGCTACCTTGGCAGGAAATCCCGACGCTAAAATGATCGTCGCATTGGATTTTAATGCCCCCCAGTGGTGGCTGGAGCAAAATCCCGGAGAATTGGTATCCCTTTCCGGCGGTACACCGGAAAGAACCGGAGCCAGCTTTGCATCGGAAAAGTGGAAGCAGGAATCCGGTGCCATTATGGTGGAAGTAATTGATTATTTAATGCGCCAACCCTACGCCAACAATATCATTGGTTTCAAGATCACTGGCGGCGATACGCTGGAATGGAACTGGTGGGCGCTATCCGGAACCTATGACGATGTGGGCGACTTCTCAGAATGCGGAGTCAGTGCATTCCGCAGTTGGCTGAAAGAAAAATATCAGACGGACAGTGCTTTGCAACAAGCCTATGGTGACAATGCAATCACCCTGGCAAATGCTATGCCACCATCTGCCCAAAACCGCAGGGATGATAATTTGGATTCTGTGATTACCGTTCAGGATCATCCCCAAATGCTGGACTATGAGCTGTATATGGCGGAAATTAAGGCGGAAACCATAGAATATTTCGCAAAGCTTGTAAAGGAAACCATCCAGGATCGACTGGTAGTTGGTACTTACGGCGGCTATTTCTATATGGGCGGCGGCTATGAGTTTACCGCGGCATACACGAATGTATATTTCCAAAAAATGCTCCAGTCGGAGCATATTGATTTCATCAAAAGTCCCTGGATGTACGGGCTGCGGGAGATCGGCGATTCGGCAGAATTTATGGGGCCGGCAGACTCCCTTGACCTATATGGAAAACTGTGGATCGTGGAAGAGAATTCCCGGCTGAATCTACAGGAAATGCTGGAAAATCAGGATGAAAAGGCTGCCGTCGGCTGGACACGGAATTATCAGCAATCCGTAGAACAGTTGAAACGGGACTATGCTTATGTGCTCAGTAAGGGCATGGGAATGTCCTTTTACAATCTGATGTGGAATTTCACCGATGACGATCAGTATTATGATGTTATCGGGCAGATGTACAGCGAAATGGCGCAGACGCTATCCGCTACAGAACAAAGCACTGCTGAGATAGCGGTATTTGTGGATGGGCAGTCCAATATGTTGATTCCTTACGAGGAGGAGATTGCCAATTCTGTTTTGTATACCTCCGTATTCAAAGAGCAGCTCAAAGAGCTGGGACATATTGGCGCGCCTTATGATATGTATTTGCTGGATGACCTAAAGGATGGACTGGTGCCGGAGCATAAGATCAATATTTTCCTGGGAACGACCCTGATGACGGCAGAAGAACGGATGGCGATCCAGTCCCAATTGCAGAAAAACGGAAACATTCTTGTGTGGGTGTTTACCGATGGCATCAGTAATGGGACAACCACAGATATTGCACAAATGGAAGCGCTGACCGGTATGGAGCTTTCGATCATCAGCACGCAGCGCAGATCGGTGGGCGTGGCAAAAATCACAGATACCGCTCATTGGTTGACGGATGGCTTGCAGGCAGGTACGTACTATGGCGTAGAACACTATGACAAGCTTTCTCCGGTGATTGCCGTTACGGACGACAGTGCCGCAAAGCTGGCATATCACATTGCCGGCGCAGATGTTCCGGCAAATCAGGCAGCACTGGCAGTCAAAGAGATGGAAAATTGGATCAGCGTGTATTCTGCCGTGCCGAACCTTCCTCAGAGCCTCATACGCAATATGCTTACCTATACAGACAGTCACATTTATACCCATAGCGGCTCCGATGTGATCTATGCAAGTAAAGACCATATTGCCCTGCATTCGATTTTTGCGGGAACACGCACGATTCAGGTGCCGGAGGGATATGGGGTATACGATGTGTTTCGGGATGAAGCGGTTTCTACCCAAAATGGAGCGTTTACGGTAACGCTTGACGGAAAGCAAACCCGTTTGTTCCGGCTGACAGAGCTATCCAGGGAAAAGGTTTACCTGGATGATAGCCTTGTGACCAGTTCCTATGCGGCATATCCCGGGCAGTGGGTTCCTATGCTGCCTACAGGTCAGCCGGACGGTAATACCTGGCTTTTATGGGATCGGGATACCCATTATGCCTGCATTGTGGACGAAGGTTGTAAAGACCTGGGTGCACTGTATATGAAAAGCAGTCCCTACCGAAATACCGGCGTTGCCATCGATGCAGGTATGATTCCGGGGCAGAGCTATACGCTGGGCCTGTGGGCAAAGGGCAGCTCCAATTCCGGCAGAGTCCTGGCCCTGTACGCCAACGGGGATCCGGTGGTGATTGCTGCCGGTACCGAGCTGACAGCAGACTGGAGCTATTATGAGATCACATTTACTGCCGAATTAAGTCAGCTGAATTTGGTTGCCGCCGACTGGGGAAATACAGAGCTTTATGTAGATCATATTACCCTGAAAAATTCTGCTGGGGTGGATATCCTCTCCGGCTACGGCGATTTTTGGAAGAGGGGACATACCTGGAAGGATGCCAGCTGTGCCGCGCCCCGAACCTGTATGGGCTGCGGAGTAACTGAAGGAGAGCCATTGCCCCACACGCCCGCCGAAGATTGGACAGAAACAAAGCAACCCACCTTTACGGAAAGCGGCGAAACTGTGCAGTACTGCACAGTCTGCGGTCAAATTGCAAATCAGGCAGAGATACCGGCATATCAAGTCAGCGTGCAGCAATGGAATGTGACGCTGGGTGGAGATCTTAGGGTGACATTCCATGTGAATCCGGATTCCCGCCTGTTGCCTGATAATACAATGATTCGGATTGCGGCAGGAGAAAACACGGCTACTTTCCCGGTGACAGAGCTGACAAAGACGGAAGATGGCTGCTATGTTGCGTATGTACATCTGGCGGCGGCACAAATGACGGATGCTATTGCGGTTACAGTGGTGCAGGGTGAGCAGGAAAGCTTGCCTATGGTTTATTCTGTCCGCGGCTATGCCGATCAGGTGCTGCAAGATGACAGTATGACGGCATATCACCAACTGGTGAAAGATATGCTCCATTACGGCGCAGCGGCACAGAGCTACTTTGACGATCATTGTGACAACTTAGCGGATAGCGGAGTCAGCGGTTGGGGCGATCAGGACATTCCGGATACGGCAGAACCGGAAATTACCGGTAAGCTGGAGGGAATTCGTTTCTACGGTGCATCGTTGCTGTTTCAGAGTAATGTAGGTGTTCGTTTCTATTTCGATGTTTCCGGCGATGTGGATTCCTACAGCTTTACTGTGGATGGGAAAGCCTACACACCGAAAGCAAAGGACGGGCTTTCCTACATAGAGGTTTCTGATATCAATCCCCAGGATTGGGATGAGACCATTACCGTGACAGTGAATGATGCCTTGGTTGTATCCTACAGTCCTATGCATTATATGGTTCGTATGAACAAAAAAGGAACGGAAAGCCTGAAGACCTTGGTAAAGACAATGTACAATTACTATTTGGCAGCAGAAGCTTTCTGCCTGAATGGAAACTAAATGACCCAAAACAGAAACCCAGTTATGCTGAGTATTTTTCAGCATAACTGGGTTTGACTTTTTATATCATATCGGAACGCTTGATCGTTCATAAAAAGTAGTAAATTGGTAGCAAATGAGAATTACAGCGTGGTTTATCGTGGAATATCAAGGCTTTTCGGCATCTGTTCAGGTAGTCCCGTGGCAGATAAATAAAATCTTTGTCATAATGCGATCTCCTCGTAGGGAACGGCCTGGGTGCCACTGCTTGCCGTTATGTGATTTCTGCGGAACGACACATCGGTCGTTCCCTACATTTCATATACATTATAACACGCATTGCGTGCAGTCGTCTTCGCCAGCGGGACGATGCCCACATCCTCTCGCAGGCGGAGACGACTGCCTCTCAGAAGGCGAAAAAATGGCTTTTGAGCAGCGGAACAAATACCCAACAGCACAGGCATAAAAAAGCCCGCTACCTCTATTTTAGCAGCATTTGCAGATAAGGGCGGGTAGCGGAAAACTTGACTTCTGTGTGCTGTGGGAGTATAATTTAATTCGGATCATGTGAAATGAAGGAGGTTTTACAAATGGTAAAATTCCAAGACAGATTAATTGCTGAAGGCTATTGTGACAATCGCGGTGCCGGTTTCTGCGCATCGGCAGCTAAATTGCCTAATGGCGAATACGGATTAGTGCTGCTCTGCGTAAACGGGAATAATCTAAATCTGTTTGATATAGATATTAAAAGCAACATTGGCGAACTGTTGTATGTGGTGGAATTAAAGAAAATTGAAAATTTAAAGATTCGTGCAGGAATTCTTAGCCCGGTGTTGAGATTTGACTATAACGGTTATACATATTCTTTTAAAAACTTTGTTGGCGTAAAGCCTGCTTTGAAAGTGATTGAAGAAGAAGCGGGCAATCGATAAACTCTGAAACTTGGTGAGCAGATAAAAGCAGCCGCCGACCTGATGGAGGCAACTGCAATATGTTTCCATATTTAAAGAGTTGACATTTTTGAGATATTCGCATATAATACTAATGAACCACCTCGCAATGCGTGGTAAATAAGCATTGCTTATTCAATGTGTTTCGCAATGTACACCAAGTCACATTGCTTACACAAATACGCTTCACAATGTGCG
Source organism: Oscillospiraceae bacterium (assembly GCA_017621795.1). GTDB lineage: Bacteria > Bacillota > Clostridia > Oscillospirales > Oscillospiraceae > Faecousia. Next base: position 5,161 of record JAGASJ010000009.1, read on the forward strand.
GCGCAGAAACATTGTTTAACAACAGCCTTCGGTGAAGCCGAAGGCTGTTGTTACATAGAGAAAGAAAGTAGATATATTATGATTGAACGAGGCTTATACTATGCCAACGCTGCTTTTTCAAAAATGATTCGTAGTGTGGGCGGTGAATGGAACGACACAAAACATAGACCTGTTGTATGCTTAATTAAATCTACGGAACATGATGGGCTATATTGGGCAATTCCGATGGGCAAGCTGAATCATCGGGATGAAGCACAGCAGAATCGGCTAAGTTTTTACCTTAACTTGCCAGAAAAAGATATTCGCTCTTGTTATTATCATGTCGGACGAACTACAACCAGGTCCATTTTCTTTATCAGTGATGCGATCCCTATTACGGATAAATATATTGAATCCGTCCATACGGGTGCAGACAACAAACACTATATCATTAAAAATCCCAATTTAATAGCAGAGTTGGAGCGAAAACTGAAACGAGTTTTGTCCGTTGAAAACTCCAATAAAAATCACTTCCGCCAGCACATTACTGATGTGAAGGAATACCTATTACAAGAACTTTCAGAATGAAGCAGGACAGCCGCCGACCTGATGGAGGCGGCTGTTTTTGTGGTTTACATCGAGCAGGACTCCTCGTCCTTGGGGCGCTTATACCGTCCCCGGGGGGCCCATTCCGGCAGAGGCAATCTCTGCATTGCGCCGAAAATACGCTCCTTCAGATCCGGGTAGGTGGCGCTCAGGTTATAAAGCAGCTCCTTGATCTCCGCCCGTTTGGTGACCTTGTCCACAGGACAGCGGTTTTCGATCACCGGAAGATGCATCCGGGACACAAAGCCGTCAATGGTCTTTTCGTGGATGTACAGCATCGGGCGAATTTGGATAATGCCTGTGCGGTCCAAATCGGTCACCGGCTGAAAGCAGTTGATCCGTCCTTCAAAAAGCAGGCTCATCATAAAGGTCTCCACCGCGTCGTCGTAGTGATGCCCCAGCGCCAGCTTGTTGAGATTGCGGTCCAAAAGCGCCTGATTCAGCGCGCCGCGGCGCATTTTGGCGCACATAGAGCAGGGATTTTTCTCCTTGCGGTGGTCGAAAATAATGGGCGCGATCTCTGTGCGGATCAGGGAGAAGGGGACGTTCAGCCGGTGGCACAGCTCCGCGATCTCGCTGTAATCCATGGAAAGCCCCATATCTACGGTAATGGCCTCCAGATGGAAAAAATGGGGGTAATATTTTCTCAGCTCCGCCAAAAACACCAGCAGTGCCACCGAATCCTTGCCCCCGGATACGCCCACACCGATGCGGTCGCCTTCCCGGATCATATTATAGTCGTCGGTGCATCGCCGCACCAGGCCAATCATTCTTTGCATAAAAAGCTCCAAATTTTATTAAAATAGAAAGTGAGCATTAAAGAGGATTCAAGAGAAAACAGGAGAAAAACGGAGTTTAGTTCTGTTTTCACAAAAATTCTCAAAAAAGCGGTTGACAACACATTTTGCTTGTGTTATAAATATCAGGCGCGTTGAGGTTATTGTACCTCCTGCGCCTGAAAAAGTCAAAAATTATTTAATATATTGGAGGAAGCAACAATGTCCACTACTCTGGCTAAAACCGAGACCGTAGTGCGCAACTGGTACGTTGTTGACGCCGCCGGTAAGCCCCTGGGCCGTACCGCTGTGACCGTCGCCAACCTGCTGCGTGGCAAGCACAAGGTCGATTTTACTCCCAACGTTGACTGCGGCGACAATGTGATCGTTATCAACACCGACAAGGCAATCCTGACCGGCAACAAGCTGAATCAGAAGACCTACTACCGCGTATCCGGCTGGATCGGCGGCCTGAAGGAAACCAAGGCACGCGATATGATGGAAAAGCGCTCCGACTATGCAATGGAGCTGGCCGTTAAGGGTATGCTGCCCAAGAACAGCCTGGGCCGTCACTGCCTGGAGCGTGTACACCTGTACAAGGGTGCTGAGCATCCCCATGCTGCCCAGAAGCCCGTCGCTTGGACTCTGGACTAATTTGGAGGTAGAAGATTATGTACGAAAGCGCTAAGAAGTATAACTACGGCACCGGCCGCCGTAAGGCATCCGTTGCCCGTGTTCGTGTTTACGAGAACGGCACCGGCTCCATCATCATCAATGGCCGCGATATTGACGATTACTTCGGTCTGGAGACCCTGAAGCTGGTCGTTCGTCAGCCCCTGGTTGCCACCGATCTGGTTGGCAAGGTGGACGTTGTTGTCACCGTTTGCGGTGGCGGTGTTTCCGGTCAGGCCGGTGCGATCCGTCACGGCATCTCCCGTGCTCTGCTGACCCTGAACCCCGAGGTTCGCCCCACTCTGAAGGCTGCAGGCTTCCTGACCCGCGATCCCAGAATGAAGGAAAGAAAGAAGTACGGCTTGAAGGCCGCTCGTCGCGCACCTCAGTTCTCCAAGAGATAATTTGTTATTTCAAAGAGTATTCAAAAACCCCGAAACCATTTTTGGTTTCGGGGGTTTTATTTATATTTCTCTTCTTGTTCTCAGAATTCTCTAATAACCGAACATAGATCCCCACAGCTTACCGACCCTAATTTTCAGAATCCTGCCCTCATCAGTCAATTCTGAAAGGATCCGGTTTTATTGGTTAGGGGGTTGATGCAGGCCTTTTCCGATGAGCTGGGGGCTGACTAAGGGGTTCAGGTGTCGGTCGAAGCAGTTATAGCAAAACAGTGTCCAGCCCAACAGCACGAAGGGGGTTAAGAGCACGCCGAAGATGCTTCCAAAGATGTGGAAGTAAAAATTGGGGATCATTGCGGGGATCCAGGCAGCGAAACAGCACAGCATTCCCGGCAGCACCTTTAAAAGACAGCGGGTGTAGATGAAAAAGGCGTTTTTCAGGGTCGCCCACAGGCGGTTGCTGTAAACCGGGACCATCACAAGGGCGATCATCAGAATGGGCAGAATGACCAGGACGGAAATGCCGATGGGCAGCATGGAAATAATTGCCGCCATGGAAGAACCGTAAGAGGGTGCGGTATAGTAGACCATCAGGCACAGGGCGTAGATCAGCCCGGCCAAAGCACCGATGGCGGCGGTTTGCAGGTAATTGTCCTTGATGCCCCTGCCCAGGTCGGTGTGCAGATGCACATTTTCCTCCCAGGCGTACTGCCGCACCGCCCGTAAAACGCCGGAAAAGCCCACCGCAAAGATCAAAATAAACAGGATATTTACAAGACTGCGCAGAAGGTCCAAAATCGCCAGTGTCTGCCCTGCCGCCAGCTTTTGGCTGTCGTCCGCATCGGCAAGAGAGGCGTAGAGATTGGAAATGTAGATATCCTTCACGGCGGTGGAAAGAAGCAGCGGCAGGTAGCATAAAAGCAGAAGAAAGCCCATAAGCAAAAGCTTTTTCCACTGCAGCTGGAGCACATCAAAAAAGACCTGCCTGCGGGTTTGGGGCAGTAAATTTTTGGTGTAGTCGTTTTTGGCGGGTTTTAGTTTTTTCATTCTGTGATCTCCAATAAATATTGGGCAAGCCGCAGTGCGGCGTCATTGCCGGCGCGACCGTTTTCGTTCAGGGTATCAAAATTTTCGGACCGGGGGCTGACGAACAGATAGCAGGGCTCGCTGCCTGTATAATACGCCCCAAAACGGGCGCTTTTTTCGATGGCGAAGCCGTAGGTCAGAATGCCTGCATCCGCCACATCCTCCTGATAAAGCACCGCTTCGGGGAACTGGGCGATGAGTGCATCTGTCAGCCGCACAAATACCGCTTGCCCCACATTTTCCGGCATACTGCTCTGCTCAAAGATCAGAATGTCGTAATCAAAGCACCGTACCTCCAATGTGACGTAAGAGCGTTCCTCGGGGGAGGCGACCGTCACAGTTACGGCTTTAAGCGGTTGGTCAGTCAGGTCGGGAAGCGCGGTTTTTACCTGCGCTTGCAATGCCTCCGCATCCAGGTTAGAGCCGATGTAGAGAATATGCACCCGCTGATCGGGGTTGGGTTTTTTTATTGCGCCGAATACGGTGCACCAAAAAATAATGGGGATCAGAAGAAGCAGCAGATACTTCCACCAGTTAAATTGCAGATGATGCTTCATTGCACTGCCTCCACGATAATATTCGACACCAAAAACAGGGTATATTCTGCATTCTGAAGGCGCATGGTGCCGGCAGGCAGAAACACCCGTCGACCGTTTACTGTAACACTGTGGCAGTCCATATCCATATACCGCTGGGTGCTTTGGGAGATGGCCGTCACGGTGCCGGCAAGCTGCTCCCGATTGCGGCAAAACAGCCGATACAGCCGCAGTTCGGGGAAAATGTGCATTTGCAGGAAGTATAAAAGAAGAAAGCCGCAGAGCACATCGGTGACGATGTTCAAAAACAGCATCAGGTCGTGATTGCGGTCAGTCCGCAGGGCGGTGAACAGAATATTCAGCCCGACGGTCAGGAACAGACCGGCAATGCAAAGCCCAATACGCAGCTGCAGCCTTTTCTTATAAGAACGGGCACTTTGCCCCAAAACAGATAGAGTCATAATAAGTATCCTTTTTGCATCAGTTCCCGGGGGGTGCCCACAGCTTCGATCTTGCCTTCCTCCAAAATCACCACCCGCTGTGCCAGGTTGAGGGCATCGGTCAGGTCGTGGGTAACAAAGAGAATGGTACATCCAAAGGTTTGATGGATCTTTTTCACAAGCTGCCGCAGTTCTGTCCGCAAAGTGGGATCGATCGCGGAAAAGGGCTCGTCAAAAAGCACAGTCACCGGGTTTTTGATCAGCGCCCGGGCAATAGCCACCCGTTGAAGCTGGCCGCCGGAGAGCTGCTTGGGCTTACGGGTCAGAAGCCAATCGATTTCCAAAAGGGCAGCAAGCTCCTTTACCCGACGGTCCACCTCTGCTTGCGGGGTATGGATCATACGCAGAGGAAAGGCGATATTTTCGTAAATCGTCAGATGGGGGTATAGATTCAGCTCTTGTCGGATGTAACCGATGTTGCTGTTTTGAAGGCGAAAGTCATCAATGGAGGTGCCATCAATATAAAGCTGGCCGGAAATATAGTCACACAGCCCCAAAATACATTTCAGCAGTGTGGTTTTGCCGCTTCCGGATTGCCCCAGGATCACCAAAAGCTCCCCGCTTTCCACGGAAAGATTGATGTGATCCAAGGCGGTAATATACTCTTTTTTATACTTGTAGAAGCAGGAAAAGTCCTGAAATTCAATGGTGCTCATAATCTGCTCCTAATCCTGGTCGTTGCTGGTGTCGATGATGGTGACGGGCAGCATTTTGACCACCATGCGGGAATCACCGTAGAGCTGGTTATACAGGGCTTCGGCGGCAAGATAGCCGATCTGATAGCCGTCCTGCTGTAATATATACGGTTTGAGGGTGTTGCGTTCGGCGGGAGACAGCTCGTCATCGAAAAGCATCAGCTTCATATCCTCGGGGATCCGAATGTTCAGATCCTGGGCGGCCATCAGCACCGGAAACCGCTGGGAGCCGCCGACGATGATGACCTCCGTGTCCGGGTGCTCCCGCAAATAGCGGAGAATGGTATTTTGGCGTTGCCGGGGGCTGCCGTCCACGATGAGGAGGTTTTTGGGGGTTGCGATCTCGTAGGAGCGAAGCAGACCGTGGGTAAAGCCGTTAATACGGGCATCCGTGGTGGAGTCGATCGAGGAAGGAGGGGTCATATACACCAGGTTTTTAAAATGCTTCTTCTTCAAAAAATCTACCGCATTGACCATTGCCTGATGGTTTTCCGAGGAGATAAAAGAGGCGCGGATGTTGGGAAGCATACGGTCGACCAGCACCAGGGGGTATTTGCGCAGAGAAAGCTTCAAAATTTCGGAGTGATAGGAATTATCGTTATCCACAGGGAACAAAATGATGCCCTTTACACCGGAAAGAGGCAGAGAACGGATCAGATAAGCCTCTTTTTCTGTGGAAGCATCGCTCAGCTGTATGGAAAGCTCCATTTTGTGGTTGCTGCAAAAATCGCTGACACCTGCAAGGATGTCGTGGGAAAACTGGGTTTGAATGGAGGGGATGACCAGGGATATTTTGGGGTGATCCAGCCCGATGGAAGAAAGGGATTCCGGCTGCACACGTTCACTGATGAAGTAGCCCTTGCCGTGAATGTTGACAACGTAGCCTTTTTCGATCAGGTTGGAATAGGCGTGGCGAATGGGCTTGCGGCTGGCGTTGAAGGTGATGGACAGCGCGCGCTCACTGGGTAGCTTGTAATCAGGGGTGCCTGCGTTTTGCGTAATAATCTCCAACAGATAGTTTTCAATTTTTTTGTAAACAGTTGAATACATAAATATCACCCTCCGTTTGCAAAAGTATAGCATATCAAAAAACGTTTTTCAACACAAAATCCGGATCCGTTTTTAAACTGGCACCATAACAAACCACTAAAACCGTTAAAAAGCAGCGGAAATTCAATATTCTTGGCTGTTGGAAAAATATTCAAAGGTGCCGGCGACTTTTTCGCAGAACAAAAATTTTTCATAAAAAAGGTACCAGTAGTACCAGTTTGTGCGATTTTGCTATTTACACAGGGGTGGAAAAGCGATAATATATAGTAAATTACATAACTATGGCCGCTTTGCTGCCCAAATGGAAAAAGGTGGTACCCTCTGTCTGCATTTTGAAGCAGATGCTTTTTGAGGGCGCGGCGGCACACTTCAATGCGTTTATAGATGTACGGCGTACGTTTATAATAATACAACTTTAGGAGGAAATCCAAAATGAAAAGACTGATTACATTACTTCTCGCAATCTTAATGGTTGTCGGCGTTTTCGCAGCCTGCGGCAAAGCTGACCCCACAGATCCCCCCGCAACCAACCCCCCTGCAACCAACCCCCCTGCAACGACCGCACCTGCCGCAACCAATCCTGTAGAGCCCGATTCTAAAGTGATTGTCGCCGGCAGCCTGAGCAATCACGAGAACGGCTGGGAAGTTGAAGCCTGGAATCCCAATGCTTCCGGCGTTTACTTCAATCTGTGGGCCAATGACCTGCCCTACAACTCCGACTGGTCTGTGCGGTATCAGCCCCACAACGGCGATAGCGTAAAGCTGATCCGTGACGGTGAAGTATACCCCCTGGGCGGCCCCGGTGTTGATATGCTGGTAAAGTTTAGTGCTAACGGTTACCAAGTGGTTTGCGACAAGTGGATCACCCAGGAGCTGTTCCCCTTGCAGGAAGGCGACGTGCTGATCATTGAGGGCGATTTCACCAACCCCGAAAATGGCTACACCATCCACTTCGACAAGACCTATGCACAGCTGAAGGTCGGCGGCATCACCAAGTTTACCACCACCGCTCCCGAGGGCATTACTGAGTAATTTATACGGTACATCATCGTTTACCGGAGTCGGGGATACCCCGACTCCGGAAAGACATCTTTTTCTCTGAAAGCTGATTTTTGGGCGAAAACGCCCACGGCATTCGCCCGAATGTGAGCTTTTAGAGAACTCAACTTACATTTATGAGGAGGAAATCAAAAATGAAAAAGACCCTTGCGCTTTTGCTTTCTATGGTGATGATGCTCACCTTGTTTGCCGGCTGTGGCGTTGGCGTTGAAAAGGGCGGCGAGAACGTCGTCGAAGCCGATCCCAGCAAGGCTTCCATCACCGTTGCTACTTGGGACGGCGGTTTGGGCAGCCAGTGGCTGGAAAATGCCGCAGAGCTGTTTGAAGAACAGTATAAGGACGCCACCAACTTTGAAGAAGGCAAGGTAGGCGTTGAAATCAACATTGTAGCAAGCCGCAGCTTTGACGGCTCTGCGATGGCCTTCACCCCGCTGACCCACGATATTTATTTCGTAGAGGCTGTGGACTATTTCGCAATGATCAACAACCGTCAGCTGGCCGACATTTCCGATGTAATGACTGCCCCCCTGACCGCCTACGGTGAGGATGGCACCATTGCCGATAAGCTGGATCCCACACTGGATGCATACCTGACTAACATCGACGGCAACTATTATGCAGTTCCCTTCTACGAGACTTATTACAGCTTTGCTTACGACCTGGATCTGTGGGACGCAAAGTCCTTCTATGTTGCGGCAAACGGCGGCTGGACCGATGCATCCGGCGACCTGTCTGCCGGTCCTGACGGCGTGGCCGGCACCGAGGATGACGGTATGCCTGCCACCTATGCAGAGTTTGCAAAGCTGATCACCCGTATTTCCGATGCGGATGTTACCCCCTTTGTGACCGCGGGCAATGCCCAGGATTACGTGGCAAACTATCTGTATCAGCTGTGGGCCGATTATGAGGGCGCAGAGCAGATGCTGCTCAACTACACCTTTGACGGCACTGCTACCGACCTGATCGATGTGGATGGGAGCGGCAACGTTACCAAGCTGCCCGCCACCGAGATCACCATCGACAACGGCTATATGCTGCAGAAGCAGGCAGGCCGTTATGCAGTATTGCAGTTCTGCGAGGACATTCTGCTCAGCAGCGACAGTAACTATAAGATCATTGATACCCACGTGAACGCACAGAAGAGCTTTGTCAGAGGCGGTATTGCCAACGATCAGCCCATTGCCATGATCGTGGAAGGCTCCTGGTGGGAAAATGAGGCCAAGCAAGCCCTGAAGGACCTGGAAAGCGGCGGCTACGAGCGTCACAACTACGCGGTTATGCCTCTGCCCCATGCCACCGAGGAGCAGATCGGTCAGACACCTACCTGGCTGGCCATGAGTAACTCCTACGGCTTTGTTGCAAGCAACTGCGACAATATGGACCTGGCAAAGGAATTTATGAAGTTCCTGCACACCGATGCAAACCTCCGCGCCTTTACCCAGGAGGTCAATATGACCAGAGCACTGCAGTATGAGCTGTCTGAGGAGCAGATCGACGGCCTGAGCACCTACTGTAAGTCCATCCTGAATCTGAAGAAAAACAGCAATGTGATCTACCCGGTGTCCCTGGTAGACGAGGTCAACAACAATAACATTATGTTCGCGGCTTACACCTGGGCCTGGCAGACCAACATCAACGGCTACGATTTCAAGAACCCCTGGCTGTATTTCAAGGATGAAAAGGATACCTCTGCGGAAAGCTACTTTAACGGTCAGTACCAGAACTTCGAGACCAAGTGGAGCGCAATTTTCTAATAATATACGGAAAGAAGTCATATTATGAAACGAATTGATCAGATCAACGCACCTGGCGGTATCCGAAGACGGCACCGCGACAGGGCGGACAGAACCTTTTATACCATTATGATGATCCTGCCGGTGGTGCAGCTTCTGATCTTCTATTTTGGTGTCAATTTTCAGTCCATTTGTATGGCGTTCCAAAAATATGACGCAAAAAACAACGTATTTATTTGGGATACATCCAAGAATCTGACCCTGTTTAAAATTGACATCCAAATGGCGGGCTTTTGGAAGATGGTTTCAAATTCCCTGTCGGTATGGCTGTTTACCAGCCTGTCCGGCACGGTTTTGGCGGTGACCTTTGCGTATTACATATACCGCAGAAATCTGATGAGCAACTTTTTTAAGTTTGTGCTGTTTCTGCCTTCCGTGCTGCCCGGCATTTTGCTGGCGGTCATGTACAAGAAATTTGTGGGACTGGGCGTTCCGGCCTTTATGAATTATCTGTTCGATACCACCGTCAGCGATGTGTTTAACGCCGGTGCCGCAGGCGGCAGAGTCAATCTGATCACGCTGTTTACCGTTTGGGTCAGCTTTGGCCCGCAGGTGCTGGTGTATACCGGTGCTATGGACCGGGTCGATCCGGCAATGTTGGAAGCGGGGCGGCTGGACGGTGCATCTCCGCTGCAGGAGTTCTTTAAGATCATTTTCCCGAACATCTCCTCCACGGTCAGCACCTTCCTGATCATTGGTGTGTCGTCCATCTTCACAAATCAGAACAACCTGGTCAGCTTCCTGGGCTTTGATACCACCACCGCTGAAAGTACCATCGGTTACTACCTGTACAAAAAGGTGTATGAGGACTTCCAGCGCAAGTCCGGCTTCTGCTACGCCGCCTTCCTGGGCCTGATCTGCACCATGATCGTCATTCCGCTGGCCTTTGGCGCAAGAAAACTGTTTGACAAGGGGGATGACTGATATGCGACTGAAGCCACAAAAAAGAAAAAAGCCGGATGCGCTGAGCATCGGCATCGGTATTTTGCTGTGTGTATATGTGATCGGCCTGTTTGCGCCGATGATCTGGACCGTCATCATCTCCCTGATGGACCCGGATGCGTACTACAGCTTCTATCAGGAAGGCACGGCCGTTCCCTTTGCCTTCACCACAGAAAACTTTAAAAATGCCATCCCCCATATCAAGGTGACCTCGGAGACCACCAGCCTTACCTACAATATGGTGGGCCTGTACATCAACTCCCTGAAGTTCGCTGTATTCAGCGCACTGGCATTCACCGTCTGTTCCACCATCGTCAGCTATCTGACCGCACGGTTTGATTTTAAGTTTTCCAAAATCGTCTACGGCTTTGTGATCGTGGCCATGAGCCTGCCCATCGTGGGCAGTATGCCCTCGGAAATTCAAATGCTGCAGAATTTGGGCATTTACGGGCAGTGGATCAGCGTACCGATTTTGCGTTTTAACTTCTTGAGTGTTTATTTTTTGGTGTTCCACGCCACCTTCCGGGGAATCTCAAAGGAGTATTCCGAAGCGGCGAAGATCGACGGTGCATCCAACCTGCGGATCATGCTGCGGGTGGTCGTTCCCCAGGCAATGAACATTATCGTGACGGTTTTTGTCATTATGTTTATCACCTATTGGAACGATTATCAGGTACCCATGCTGTATCTGAAGGACTATCCGGTGGCCGCATACGCGGTATATCAGTTTGTGAACACCACCCGCAACGCCGCTTTCAACAGCTCCGTGCCTCTGCAAATGGCAGGCACGCTGCTGATGACCCTGCCGGTGCTGCTTACAGTAATTATTTTCAACAAGCGACTGAGAGTATCTGTTTCGATTGGAGGAATTAAAGGCTAATGAAAAAGAGTTTTTCGTTACTGCTTGCCTGCCTGCTGATTTTCGGCCTGTGTCTGCCGTCTGTAGTCCGTGCTGAAAAGGATGTGGAAAAAACCATCAGCCTGCCTGCCGCTTTGATGAAAGGCCATACCTATGACCTGCAGATCGCAGACGGCAAGCTCAGCGTTAACGGCGAAAGCTGTGAGGGCACCTTCGTGGCAGAAGGGGCGCAGGCAGTGCTCGCATACACCGATGGGGAAGGGAATGCCATCGCTTCCTACACCCTGCCGGTAATCGATACCAAGGAATCTGCCGACCACTGTGCCTATTTCTATGATCCCTCCGGGGCAGTGGCCAAGGCAGAAAATGAAAACGATATTACACTTTCCTTCTCCAAGGATTGCACGGTTTTTTTCCTGACAAAGCTGAATCCGGAGGACCTGGCAATGTATTTTGCTGTGGTGGAGGAAAAGGGCAGTTTTGATGAAGTCCACTTCACCCTGACCGATGCGGAAAACGCCACCAGAAGCCTGACCTTTACCGTGAATATGGCGGCAAAGACGGTTTATATGGGCAATGAAAAGGCACAGCTGGAGGACCTGTTCGATATCGTGCAGCTGCGCTATAAGGATGCAAGCCGAAAGCTGATGCTGGGCAACGACAAGGAGCTGTTTTCCTGTCAAAAGGACGCAAACGGAGAAGACTTTTCCGGCTTCCCCGGCGGTGTATACCTGACGGTGCAGGTGAAAGGGGTCAAGGGTGCAAGCGCTCTGCGGATGACCAGACTGGGTAACCACCCCTTAGGGCACAAGGGCAGCGACAGCCCGGATATGGTGGAGCCGACCGTGGCAATTACTTCTTCCATTTCCGGCACCATGCACATGGATGATGTTTTTCAGTTCCCCTCCTATGAGGTATACGATGTGTACAGCCCTGTGGCACAGAGTAGTATAACGGTGGAAGCCCCGGACGGCACGGTTTATACCGAGGACTTTACGGCTTCCCAGTATGGCCAGTACAAGCTGACGATCAAAGCAAGCGACAGCTTTGGCAACCAGTGTAAAAACATCAAGATGCTCTTTGTCAATGATGATATCGTGCCGGAGCTGACTGTTTCTCAGATGGAAAAAACATCCTACAAGGTGGGCGACAAGGTAAAGATCCCCACCTATACCGCCAGTGACAACTTAGGCGTGTGCAATGTGGATGTCATTTTGTTCCTGCCCAATGCGGAGATCCGCTTGCTGACCCACGATGCTTCCGGTGAGGTGACCTACTGCCTGACGGATTCGTCCCTCTATAGCGCAAGCTTTATAGCGGATAACAGCTCCTTTAAGGCAGAGCAGACCGGCAAGTATATCATCCGCTATGTAGCTTATGACGACCAGTACAACCGGGTCGTTCAGGAGCTTGCCTTTTCTGTGCAGTAAGGAGGTAAGATGATATGAAGAAAAAGCTTTCTTTTGTCCTTGCGGCGGTGATGCTCCTGAGCCTTCTGCTGTGCGCCTGCGGTTCCGGGTCGGATACCAAGGCTATGAAAACAAAGCTGACCGATCAATATTTGGTACAGCAGGGCGTTTCCAACTATGTATTGGTGCTGCCCAACAGCGCAATGATGTACGAGACCTATGCCGCCCAGGAGTTTGCTTATTTTATAGAGCAGGCTACCGGCTGTAAGATCGAGACCGTGACGGAAACCACGGTGCCTGAGGGGAAAAAGTACATCTCCCTGGGCAAGACCAACCAGTTTATGGCGGCCTTCCCCAAGGAGACACTGGAAGAGGTCGCGGGGACCATGTCCTCTTACCTGATCGCCTCCAAGGACGACAATATTTATATTGCCGGCAGCAAGGACCACCGCGGTCAGGCTGTGCTGTGGGGCGTTTACGATGTTTTAAACGACCTGATCGGCTATACCTACTATCATAACACCGAAATATTCTATACAAAATCCGCGGATGTAAATCTGTGGAAGTACGACAGAAATGTGGTTGTGCCTTCCTTCGATATGCGCACCCACTCTACCAACTACATCTACGCCTTCCCCAACGATACCCACGGTATTCGCCTGCGTTACATCAATTTCTCCCGCGGTCTGGAATGGGATCCCATGACCGTCGGTCACAGCCAGGTCTACATTTTCCTGGCGCCCAGAGATGAGGATGAAAACGGTGTCTGTTACGGACAAAGCCATCCGGAGTGGTTCCTGGATCCCACGGCGCCCGGCGTTGCAAAGAATGAAAATCAGCTCTGCTGGACTGCCGGCGGTGATCCGGAGAGCCTGGATCTGATGCAGACGGTGATCGCGGAGAAAATGCTGCATTTCGTGCAGATGGACTCTGACGCTACCTTCTTTATGCTGGGTCAGCAGGATACCGAGTATGTCTGCCAGTGTGCAGGCTGTACCAAGGCACTGAGTGAATGGGGCGGCTCTGCCTGCGGATTGCAGATCGACTTTGTCAACGGCGTGATCGAAAAGACTGAAGAGCTGATCCAGCAGAATTGCCCCGGGCGGGATGTGCTGTACGCCATCTATGCCTATAAGCCCACGGAAACGCCCCCGGTGAAGACCGATGCAAACGGCGATTACGTCCCCTACAGCGATCGGATCATTCCCCATGAGAAGCTGCGTGTATTTTTCGCCCCCGTGCGTCTGAACTTCGGCTTCCCCTACGATTCCCCCTATAATGCCGATGCCTACAAGAATCTGCAGGGCTGGGACGCAGTCTGTACCGATGAGCAGCTGATGGTTTATACATACGACCTGAATATCCATCAGTATTTTGTCAACTTCTTCAACCTGGGAACCATCGCAAGCCACATGCAGGATTATGAAAAGGCCGGCGTTTCCTATTTGCTGAGCCAGGGCATCTCTGATGCCAACGCCACCTGCTTCGATGAGCTGCGTGCCTACTGTATTTCCCGCCTGATGTGGGATACGAGCCTGAACACCCAGGAGCTGGCGGCAGACTTTATCGACCATTATTATAAGGATGCATCTGACGCGATGCAGACCCTGTTCGATATGATCGTAGAGCAGAACGCCTGGTATTTGGCGGTGGAGGATCCCGGCAGCGGTGTTGCCACCGGCCTGACCTACAACACCACCTGCTATCCCCGTGCCTTTGTGGAAAAGATGGATGCGCAGATTTTTGCGGCAATGGATGCCATTGCCCATTTGGAAAGCAGCGATCCGGAGCAGTACGAGCTGCTGAAGGCAAGAATTATGAAGGAGTACCTTTCCAATATCTATCTGAAAATGGTGCTCTACAGAGATTTCTATACAGAATCCGAGATCAGTGCGATGAAGGAGATCTGGAACGAGTACATCTCCTACTGGAATATCAAAAAGGGCGGCGAGGGTGCTGACCTGCCCGACATTTTTGCGTAACATAAGATCTGCCGGGGCAGAAACCCTGCCCCGGCGCATTATAAAACCCATACATTTTTACGTTGCATATTCAGGGCCTGCGCCCTTAAGATATAGACCGCCATCCAAGGAGGGTGTTATATGAAAATAGATCTGAACGGAAAATGGAGTCTGTGTTCATCCAAATTTACAAATTTGGAAGCCACGGTGCCCGGCTCTGTGCTGAGTACCCTGCTGGAGCACAAACTGATCGAGGATCCGTTTTATCGGGATAACGAGGAAAAGGTACGGCAGTATTTGAAGGAGGACTATACCTTCACAAGAGCGTTCTGCTTAACCAAATCCCAGCTAAAAAAGCATAACTACCTGTTTATGGATGGCGTGGATACCCTTGCCAAGGTGTATATCAACGGCAATCTGATCGCGGAGCTTTACGATATGCACACCCGCAAGCGGATCTTGCTGGATAATACCATTTTGAAAGAGGAAAACGAGATCCGCATTGACTTTTCCAACGTCTATGACTACATCGAAAACTATCCCGGCAAGGAGCGCTTCCGCACCTTTGCCGTGACCCATCCCAACGGCCCGGTGATCCGCAAGGCCCACTATATGCTGGGCTGGGACTGGGGTCCCGATTTGGCGGATATGGGCATTTATCGGGATATTTATATTTTATCTACCGATCTGGGCTATATGGATTCTTTCCGCCATCAATGCACCTTTATGCAAGATGGCAGTGTGCGGGTGGATGTACAGGTGCAGATGGTTTGCCACACCCAGGGCAAGCTGAAAATATCCCTTTCTATGGATTCTGACGGTACTTTTCTGCAGGCGAAGCTGCCCTTGATGGAAAATGGCAAGGTGTCGTTTGTGCTGAACGATCCCAAGCGCTGGTATCCCATTGGCTTCGGAAAGCCCAACCTGTATGACCTGTCCTTTGTGATCGAGGCCAATAACGGCGAAACACAGCAGTACAATTACCGCATTGGCATTCGGGAAGTGGAGATCGACAATTCTCCCGATGAATACGGCACCAATTTCTGCGTGCGTATCAACGGAGAAAAGGTATTTTTGAAGGGCTCCAATTACATCCCCGAGGACAATATTTTGGCCCGCTGCGATGAAGCGCACAACCGCCGCCTGCTGGAGATGGTCAAGAATTTTAACCACAATGTTATTCGTGTGTGGGGCGGCGGCTATTACCCCGACGATTATTTCTACGATTATTGTGATGAAAACGGCATTTTGGTATGGCAGGATCTGATGTTTGCCTGCGCCTCCTACAATATAAACGATGAGCACTTCAAAAGCCTGATCGTAGAGGAGACGGTGGATGCGGTGAGACGGTTCCGCCATCACGCCAGCGTGTTTTATATTGCAGGCGACAACGAGTGTGAGGACGGTGTAAACGGTCATGAACCGGAGCTGATGGAGCAGTACCGGGTGATGAGTCAGGAGATCCTGGTCCCCCTGATGAAGACCCTGACCGATACCTTCTATGCCTATACCTCTCCCCATTCCAAGGTGATGTTCTGTATGCAGAACGACCACGACCATTTTGATACCCACTACTGGGGGATTCGGGATGCCAAGCTGCCTCTGGAGCAGTTCAGGAAGGTGTATCCCCGGATGCTCTCCGAGGTGGGCTGGGAGTCCTTCCCCATGATGGATACCAACCGCGGCTATGCCCTGGAAGAGGAGCTGACAATGGATTCAAAGGTGATGCGCTCCCACGAAAAGCGTCCCGGCGGCAACAAGACCGTGGAAAGTTATGTAAACTCCCGCTATGGAAAACCTACAACCTTCGAGGAATTTATATACCTGCAGAATTTGGTACAGGGCGATGCCATCAAGATGGTAACAGAGCATTTGCGCACCAGTAAATTCCGTTGCAACGGCATCATGTACTGGCAGCTGAATGACTGCTGGCCGGGTCTGTCCTGCAGCTCCGTAGACTACAACTTCGGACTAAAGGCACTGCATTATTTCTCCAAAAAATTCTTTGCCCCCCATCTGATCACAGTCTGTGAAAAAGAGGACAAGCTGATCGTCAGCATCGCAAACGATACACCCTGCTCGAAAAGCTATCAGGTGCTCTACCGCTTTATGGACTTTGACGGTCAGATCTTGGATGAGCAGACCGTCTGTGCCGAAGTGGGAAAAACCGATGATGCAGATGTGTTGGAGATCCCCACACCCTTTACCCAAAATGATGTCCATAAGCTGGTGCATGTAAAGCTGATGGATCATCGCGGAGCGTTCCTTTCGGAGAACTTCTATCAGCACTGCAGTGACAGGGATATTTCTTATCCCAAACCTACGATTACTGTAAAAGCGATAGATGATCACACGGTAGAGCTTACTGCCGATACCTTTACAAGAAATGTATTTTTGCAGTGCGGCAGTACAGACCGTGTCTTTTCCGACAACTTCTTTAATCTAATCAAAAATGAACCGAAAATTGTCACCTCCTCTGACCCGATCCAAGCAGATGAGCTGAAAGTGATGTCACTGAATCAGGTAATGTTTCAAAAGGAGGAGCCCTGAAAATGAACAACACACAATTTGTCCCCTGTAATAAGTATGAGGAAGATCTGGTGATCTACACAGGGAGATTTCTGAACGGTCAAATGAAGGACAGCTGCTTTGAGAAGGTTATGGATTTCTCTGTAAGCTTTGCATACTCGGAGGAGCCGGTCCCCTTTGCGGAGATCCGTTCGCTGGATTTTGCACCTATTTCTGTGGGCGACGTGTGGGCAACGAAGAATTTTGCCTGCGCCTGGTTTCACCTGACCGCGGTCCTGCCTGCAGGTATGGATACAGCGGAGCTGTATTTAGATTTCCAAAATGAGGGTGAGGCATTGCTGGTGGATGAGACCGGCTCTGCCCTGAAGGGCTTTACCTTTGGCTCTCCCAGCTTCGGCGTGGTAGATCCCTCTGTGGAAAAGCGTTACTATCCCTTAAAGGATCTGATCGACGACCAGGGAAAGATCGACCTGTATATCGACGGCGCCTCCAACAGCATTTTGGGCGAGTATAATAACGGCTGCTCCCGTTTAAAATCTGCTGCCGTGGTACGCCGTGACCCCCGAATGCAGGATCTTTATTGGGATTTTGATGTACTGATGGACTATGTGGGTGCGGTGACTGCCGAAGACCCCAAGAAATATGAGATTTTAAATGGCCTGCGCTCTGTGCGCAACCTGATCGTATACAAAGACCCGCAGTGGTACGAAAAGGGCAAAAAAATCACGTCTGAGCTGCTTGCACTGAACGGCAGTGATGAAACAAAGGTCACCGCGGTGGGACACGCCCATTTGGACCTTGCCTGGCTTTGGCCCATTCGGGAGAGCTACCGCAAGGCAAAGCGCACCCTTTCCAATATGATTTACCTTTTGGAGCTGTATCCTGATTTTCAGTTTGTGATCCCCCAGCCCCAACAGCTGGCCTGGGTGAAGGAGCAGGACCCCAAGCTCTATGAGAAGATCAAAAAGTACGAAAAAGAGGGTCGTATTGAGCTCGTCGGCGGTGGCTGGGTGGAAAACGACACCAACGTGCCCTGCGGCGAATCCTTAGCCCGTCAGGAGCTGTACGGTCAGAAATTCTGGCAAGAGGAATTTGGGCACTATGTGCGCTTGCGCTGGCTGCCGGATACCTTCGGCTACAGTGCCTGCCTGCCGCAGGTCTTGAAGCTGTCCGGTCAGGACAACTTTATGACCATTAAGATCTCCTGGTCCAATCGGACACTGTTCCCCTATAATACCTTCCGCTGGGCGGGTATTGACGGCAGCGAGGTAACGGTACACATGCCTCCCGAGGGCAACTATAATTCCGTTGCCGGACCCAAGGCACTGCTTGCTGCCAAAAAGGGCATTAAGCATACCGATCCGCAGGATAAAATGATGATCGTCTACGGCGTGGGCGATGGCGGCGGCGGTCCTTCCGAGACACTGGTGGAGCGCAATATCCGCACAGCGGATGTGCCCTATCTTCCCAAGGTGCAGTTTGGCTCTGCCCAAGGCTACTACGACAAGCTGGACCCGGCAAAGCTGCCCCTGTACAGCGGCGAAATGTACCTTGAAAAGCACCGTGGTACGTATACTTCCCAGTCCAACAATAAGAACTTTAACCGTGAATTTGAGGAAAAGATGCTCTGCCTTGAAATGCTCCTTGCCAGCCGCGGCCTGCAGGGAGAAAAGAAAGAGATGGATGATTTGTGGAAGGAAGCACTGCTTTATCAGTTCCACGATATTCTTCCCGGTTCCTCGATTGCCCGTGTTTATGAGGAAACCGATGCGGCCTACGGGAAAATGTTTGAAAAGCTGGACCTGCTTGCCCAAAATCAGGGCGTCAGCTTCGTCCCCGGTAAGGATAAGAAGCTGCTGAACCTGCGGGGGGGAAAGGTCAATAAGCTGGCAACAGACGGCGAGCGTTATTTCCTGTATCAGGGAAGCGAGGCTGCCATTGCGCCTGTATGCTATGAAAACGGCACTGTGACGGACGGTTGTAAAACCGTGGAGACGGATTATTACACCGTTACAATGGCGCAAGACGGCTCGTTCCAAAACATTCTCCTGAAAAACGGACAGGTCATCGTGGAAAATGCCAACCGCCTGCAGGTGTTTATGGACGTGGTGGATGCCTGGGACTTTGAAGACGATTATCGGGATCAGCCGGAGGTATTTATGCAGCTGGACAGCACCAAGGTGCGTCAGTTTGGTGATCTGACGGAGATCGTGCAAAGCTACAGCTTCCAAAATTCCCGCCTGGTGCAGACCATTTTGCTCCACAAGGAGCTGCCGTACATCCAAATCGACCACGACGTGGATTGGAAGGACACCTGGTATATGATCCGTGCAGAATTTAAACCCCGGGTGTGGAGCGATGTGGTGCACAGCGATATCCAGTTCGGCTACTTGGACCGCCCCACCACCGACAACGATGCCCACGAAAAGGCACAGTTTGAGATCTGCTGTCAGAAGTGGTTTGATCTCTCTGACGAAAACAGGGGCTTTGCAATTCTCAATAACGCAAAGCACGGCTTTATGTGCAAAAACGGCATTATTTCTCTGAATCTGCTCCGTTCTACCGGTTATCCCTGTGTGGACGGGGATCAGCGTCCCAGTCACTACAGCTATGCCCTCTATCCCCATAGCGGCGGCTTTGACCCGGTGCAGGTGGATGCGCTGGCCAACGAGTACTGCGCCCGGGATCTGTACGGCACAGAGTCGGCACAGATGCCTGCTTTTGACTCTGATCAGATCCAGATCACGGCCTTTAAGCCTGCCTATGACGGCAACGGCTTTATTCTCCGTGCCTTTGAGCGCGCGGGCAAAGCGGCTTGCGCCAAGCTGAATGTGCCCGAGGGCTACCGTATTGCAGGTGAAGTCAACCTGCTGGAGGACCATACAGGTGAGGTGGGGGAGAGCATCTGCTTTAAGCCCTTCCAGATCCGATCCTTCCGACTGGTGAAATAAAGGGAGATTTGAATGAAAAAAAGACTAAGTATATTTTTTGCGGTGCTTCTGCTGCTTTCTATGGCCGGCTGTGGCGGGGGAAAGCAGGAGACCACAGCTTCCGTACCTGCGCCCACAGACCCAAAGCCGGTAATCGAAAACCAATTTGAAGGAACCGGTATGCTGGCACAGGGACAGTCGGTGACCCTGACGGCAGATCAGCTGTCCGGTCAGATTCTGTGGAGCAGCAGCGATCCTGACCGTGCCACCGTAGACGAAGACGGCAATGTGACGGCGCTGGCAAGTCGAGGTACTGTCACGATTACCGCTGCCGTGGGGGATCAAAGCCAAAGCTGGGAAATTCCCTTGTGTGAGCAGACGGCTTTCGGCAGTGTCAGTTTGGCTTCGTCCGATGAAAGACTGACGATCGGCGTATGGAGCGGCTCGTTCCAGTGGTTTGATGAGGCCTACACAAAGCTGATGTATGAGGCCGGTATCAACCTGATCATTGGCGTGAAGAATAAGTGGATCTGGGAAGGCGATGGCGCACCCATGCTGGATTTGGCCGCGCAATACGGCATTTCCTATATCCCGGATCTGCGGGACTGGGATGGTGAGACCATTCCCGAATATGCCGACCATCCGGCACTGAAGGGCTTTTTGCTGTACGATGAGCCCAGTTCCCCCCGATTCGAGCATTTAGCCAATCTGAAGCAGCAGTTTGAAGCGGTGATGCCGGAGGGAACGATGTTCTTTATCAATCTCTTCCCGGAATCCTGCGGCTATGAGTCCCTGTTTGGCGACAATTATGAACCGCTGTTTGTGGATTATGAAAAGTACTATCTGAATTACTTTATGGATACGGTAAAGCCGGCGTGCCTTTCCTATGACGGCTATCCCTTGCAGGAGGGTGGCACGATTCGCTCTACTTATTTCCACAATTTTGACATTGCATCTAAAAGAGCAAAGCAGGACGGTGTGCCTTTTTGGTATACCCTGTGTTCCTCCGGTCACTGGACCACCGACGGTCGTTACGTGACACCTACCGAACAGGAGCTGCGCTGGCAGATGCTTTTGGGTATGACCTATGGCTCCAATACCCTGACCCATTATGTGCTTGCGTCTACGGATGAGAGCGATGACAATATGCTGGAGCATATGACGTGGCAACCCACCCAGGTCTACGAGAATGTAAAAACCGTGGATCAGGAATTTTTGGCGTGGGACGATGTTTATATGGGCTATGAGTGGGTCGGCACAGCCGCATTTGACGCATCTGAAGCAAAGGGTGCGGCCAATGCCATGCTGGCATCTCTGGAATATAACCTGTCCTTTGAGGAAACCGGGATTTTGACCGATGTAAGATCCAGTGAGAGCTTGCTGATCGGCACTTTCCAAAAAGATGGGGAAAATGCCTATCTGATCACCAGCGCAGGCTTTGTCACACCCTGTGAAAAATATCGGCAGTATTCCATCGCAATGCAGGATGCTTCTGTGACATTGCAATTTATTGAGGGGGATTACCGCTGTGCAGCGGTGATCAACCGTGGAATCGTAAGCTATGTTCCCGTCAATGAAGACCATACCGTCAATATTACAGTGCCCGCCTATGACGGTGTATTTGTAATTCCTGTAGCATAAGGAAAGGAGCGCAAAATGAAGAAAAATAGTATTTGGAAGATCCTCGTACTGGCAACCTTGGTGCTTTCTATGTGCTTGCCCTTTGCCGGGTGCAGAAAAACACCGTCCGGCGATGGAGAGCAGATCACCACAGGTCCGGCAACCGATACGCAGCCGGATCAGACCGAGCCGGGTCCCAGCCAGCCCACTGAGCCGGATGAAGAGCCTGTGATTCTGCAGGCAGGTGCGATGAAAAAGCACATGAAGGGTAAAAACGGCGATATGGGCATCTATTTTATGATGGATCCCAACGACGTGCCGGTGGATACCTCCTGGGCAACGGAATTCCGGCCCACCAGCAAAAGCGCCATTCAGCTGATTCGTGGCGGTGAAACCTATGATATCGGCAAAACCGCTGCCGGTATGATCATCAAGTATTCCGAAACGGAGTACTACCTGAAGCTGGAAGAATACCTGATTCGGGAGTACTTCCCTGTCCGAAACGGAGATATTCTGAAAATAGAGGGTATTTTCCGCAATGCGGCGGTGGATACCATGTTCCAGATCGATACCAGCTACATACAGATCTCTGAGGGACTGGTGTTCTTCTCCACAGAGTATCCCGAGGGTGGCGGCGTCAGTGTAAAATACGTGGGCCATCCCACCAGCCATCCCAACGGCAAGACGGCAGACGGCATCTATTTCAAGCTGGATAAAAACAGCGTACCGTATAACAATTGGACAGTAGAATACAACCCTGCTTCCGAGAGCTCTGTGCAGCTGATCCGCAATGGCAACACCTACAATATCGGCAACAAGGCCGCCGGTACGATTGTCAAGTATAACGATACGGATTACTACCTGAAGCTTGAAAAGTGGATCATCAAGGATTTCTATCCCATCCGGGATGGGGACGTGATCGTGCTGAATGGCAAATTCGTCAATTCCGGCGTGTCCACTGTGTTTAGCATCAGCAAGACCTATATTTCCATCAACGAAGGTCTTTTGACCTTCTCCACCGAGTATCCCACGGAAAATGAGGTAGAGGCACAGGTGATTCCCACCATGCTGCCCCATCCCAACGGCTTTATCGGCACCGGTGTGTATTTTATGGCGGCAGAGGAAAACACCCTGCCCTATGACGGCTGGACGGTGGAATACTTCCCCAGAGAAGCAGGTTGCATCAAGCTGATCCGCAACGGTGAAACCTATGATATTGCCAATGTGAATGCCGGCAGTATTGTGAAGTTCTCCGATAAGGAATACTACTTTAAGCTGGATCAATGGATGTACCAAAAATATTTTCCTTTTGGTGACGGTGATATTCTCATTGTAGAGGGTAAATTTGTCAATGCAGGTCTGGCAGGCCTGATGGAGATCGGCAAGACCTATATCGCCATCAGTAGCGGCATGGCGTATTTCTCCACAGAATACCCCGACGGTCCTGTTGGCCCCACAAAGATTCAGGGCGGCGCAATGCTCAGCCATCCCGACGGCTGGAAAGCAGACACGAACGGCGGTCTGTACTTCAAGCTGGAAGCCGGTCAGGATGCGCCCTTTGCCACCGACTGGAGCATGCGTTATGTGCCCACTTCTGCTGATGCGATCAAGCTGATCCGTGACGGTGTGACCACCAATGTGGCCAATACCGCCGCAGAAATGATCGCCAAGTACCGGGAAGACAGCTATTACTTAGAATTCTGGCCCATCAGTATGAAGCCTATCGTAGAGGGTGATACCCTGGTCATCGAGGGCAGCTTTGTGAACGCCGCCAACAATGTGGTGCTGGTGATCGATAAGACCTATGTGACCATTGAAAACGGTCAGCCTGTCTTCACCACCGATAAAGAGTTGGTGATCGAGGCCGGCCATATGCAGCCTCACGATAAGGGCT
This sequence comes from Oscillospiraceae bacterium, assembly GCA_017621795.1. Taxonomy (GTDB): domain Bacteria; phylum Bacillota; class Clostridia; order Oscillospirales; family Oscillospiraceae; genus Faecousia. Next base: position 28,458 of record JAGASJ010000009.1, read on the forward strand.
TTAACACAGATTCCAATGACGGGCTGTACTTTAAGCTGGATGCAAATGATGTGCCTTATGACGGTTGGAATGTGGAATACGAGCCCGTTTCCGCAGCCTCCATCCAACTGGTCCGAAACGGCGAAACCGTCAATATCGGTATTCCCGGCAGAGGCACGATCGTCAAGTATTCGGATACAGAGTATTATCTGAAGCTTGCGGCCTGGACGATCGGAGATCATGCGCCCATCGTGCCCGGTGACAAGCTGATCGTTGAGGGTCAGTTCAAAAATGCTGAAAACGGCGTGATCTTTAACATCAGCAGAACGGCCATTACCGTAGGCGAAGACTACAGCCTGACCTTTACTTCTGAGGAAGCGGTGGATCCCACCATTCAGGCAGGTATGATGGTTAGTCACCCCAACGGCTGGAACACCGCCAATAACAAGGGCCTGTATTTCACAATGGCATCCAACGATGTGCCCTTCAGTGACGATTGGCAGACCTTCTACTATCCCACAGAAGCAGGCTGCATCAAGCTGATCCGTGGCGGCGAGACGGTAGATATTGCCCAGACAGACAGAGAATTTATTGTCAAGTACGGCGATACCGACTATTACCTGAAGCTGGAAAAATGGACCATTGGGGATTACTTCCCCTTAGTGCCCGGCGACACGCTGATCGTAGAGGGCAAGTTTAATGATCCCATTGCCGGTGTCGTATTCAGCGTCACAAAAACCTACATTACCATCGGTGAAAACTACAGCCTGACCTTCTCGGAGAATGCCCCCGAGACAGAGCAGCCGGACGATCCTGTGGCAGAGACAGACGGCCCGCTGAAGCCCCACCACGAAAAGGGTATTCAGATTAACGGTGCAGAGCACTTGATTTACGCTGAAATGGACGCCAACAGTGGCGTGCAGAACGGCTGGGAGACCGAGTATACGCCTGTTGCGGCAGGGGGCCTAAAGCTGGTACGTGGCGGCGCAACCTACGATATCGGTAATCCCGGTCAGGGCACTTTGGTGAAATACACCGATACGGAATACTGCCTGAAGATCGCACCCTGGACGGCTACCGGAAACCATCTGCCCATGGTAGCAGGCGATCAGATCATCGTGGAGGGCGCATATATCGGCAGAGCCGGCACCTCCTGCGAGGGCAGTACCATCACCATCCAAAAGACCACCATCACCTATAACACCGACGGCACATTGACCTTTGCATCGGATGCGACCACCGAGCCCGAAGATCCTGAAGTGCCTGCTGATCACGGTCCGATGGCGGCCCACGGCACAAACGGCTGGACAGCTACCGGTGGCTTGTATTTCACGATGGCGAAAAACGATGTACCTTATAACGGCTGGAATACCCGGTATACTCCGGTGGCAGCTTCCTGTGTGAAGCTGATTCGCGGTGGCACGACCTACGATCTGGGTCACACAGCCCGGGAAACCATCGTCAAGTATTCCGATACAGAGTATTACTACGAATTCTGGACTTTGGATACCTACAAGCCGGTGGTTGCCGGTGATGTGCTGATCGTAGAGGGTGACTTTGTCAATAAGGCAAACGGTGCAACGCTGAGCATTGCCAAGACCACCATTACCTTTAATGCTGATGGCACAGCCACCTTCCAAAGCGAAGTGACTGAGCCGGAGCAGCCCGCCGATCCCGAGCTGCCGGATCCGGAGCAGGACGGTCTCGTTCTGAAGGCCTGGGAGGAAAAGGCGTGGAATACAAGCTCCAACGACGGCTTTTGGTTCACAATGGACCCGAATGATATTCCTGCAGACAGCACCTGGGTGCTGGAATACACCCCGGTCAGCGAGGATGTGCTGAAGCTGGTGCGGGGCGGCGAAACGGTGAACATTGCCATTCCCGGCAGAGGAACACTGGTGAAGGCCAGCGAAGCAGAGTACTATCTGAAGCTGGACTGGAACATCGGCGACTATTCCAAGACCATTACAGTGGGCGATCAGATCATCGTAGAGGGTGATTTTACCAACGCATCCAACGGTGTAACCTTCACCGTGAAGAAAACCACGGTTACCGTTGGCGAAAACTATGTTTTGACCTTTGAAAGCGAAGAGGATGCACCGGAGGACGGTGCCATTGCGGTGGGCCCAATGACTGAAAACGCCAGCGGCATCACAGACGGCATCATCTACTTCACCTTGGCAGACAATGATCTGCCCAGCAGCCTGACAAAGTCGGATTTCCGTCCTGTGGACAGCAGTGTGATCAAGCTGATCCGTGGCGGCGTAACCTATGATGTGGCTGATAAGCTAGCCAAAACCATGGTCAAACAAACAGCCTCCAAGTATCGACTGCTGCGCAGTGCACTGACCATGCAGCTGCAAAGCGGGGACATTTTGGTGGTGGACGGCAAATTCATCGGCGGCAATACCGACAAAGAGGAAGTATATACCATCTCCATTGATAAAACCTACATCTTCATTGGAGACGGTGTGGTGAGCTTCTCCACAGAGCTTCCCGCCGAGGAATAAAAGACGGTCCTTCCGGGGTCTGAATTTTGATCCGCAGACCCCGGAAAACCGAAAACAATCAGTGGATCTCAGATGCATAGTCTGTAAATCATATTTTTACGAAAGGAAGCGATCCAATTATGCAAAAACTTGCAAATCGAATCCTTGGCGCGCTGTTAGTATTGGTAATGATCATTACCATGCTGCCGGCAACCGTATTCGCAACCAGCGAAACGGACGTCTTCGCGGGCTGGAGCTTGACGCTGGGTGAGGACATCGGCGTAAACTTCTACCTGTCGCAGACAGCAGCGGATTATACTGTGGACATTACTGTCGCAGGAAATGAAGCTGCATACACCACAGCCACAAAAGACGGTTACTATGTGGTAAGCGTCAATGTTGCGGCTGCACAGATGACCGATTTGATCACCCTGACGGTGACAAACGGTGAACAAGTGATGCATACCGGCGAATACTCTGTCCGTCAGTATGCGGAAATCATCCTTACAGGCGCGTACGACGATGAGGTAAAGCAAATGGCAAAGCAAATGCTGAACTTAGGTGCAGCAGCGCAGACCTACTTTGCCTACAACACAGGTATGCTTGCCAACAAGGATTACGAGATCGATACCCCTGCGGCAGTTCCCACAGAGGTACCTGCCATTGCGCTGGAAGACAATCTGGACGGCGTCAGCCTGTACGGTATGTCTTTGCTCTTCCAGTCCAAGACGGCAGTACGTTTCTACTTTGTCGTTGACGGCAATGTGGCAGACTACACCTTCAAGGTAAAGGAAACGGAATATACCCCTGTAAAAAAGGACGATCTGTACTATGTGGAGGTTGGCAACATCAACCCCCAGGATCTGGGCAGTGAAATGACCGTTACGGTCAATGATGCCCTGACTGTTTCTTACAATCCTTTAACCTACATTGTAAGAAAGTACAACAGCGACAGCACATCTGCTGCCCTGAAGAATTTGGTGCAGGCGCTGTACGGCTACCACCTGGAAGCCCTGGAGTATCAGGAATATCAGAAGATCATTCAGGTTGGCGCGCTGCAGCAGCACAGCAACAATACGCCCTGGGTCAAGAGCGACAGCGAGACCTTTATCTACTTCAACACAGATGCGTATACTGCAACCACCGGCGAGTACACCTCCCTCACTGCCGATGCCATTAAGCTGGTTCGGGGCGGGGAAGTTTACAGTGTGGCAAATCCCGGCCAGGGTCTGCTGGTGAAGGATACCGACACCCAGCATCTGCTGAAGATCACGCCCTGGGGTATGACCGGCGGTCATTTGCCCATCCAGGCTCATGATTACTTCATTATTGAAGGCCGCTTTGAAAGCACCAGCGGCGACGGCACCACCATTCAGATCGCCAAGAGCTATGTTTACTTTGATGGCACAAACGTGGAAATTTCCACAACAGAGCCCATCCTGCCCACCGTGATCGATGCAGGTACAATGAGTGCCCACAGCACAACCGGTTGGAAATCCAGCGCAGAAGCGGCTGGCAATCTGCTGTTCGCAATGGCGGATAATGATGCGCCCACCGGTTACTACAGACCCACAGATGCAAGCAACGTGCAGTTGATCCGTGGCGGCAATACCTACGTGGTAGGTCATAACCTGAGAGATACCATTTCCAAGGAAAACAATGCACAGTATGTCTTTGAGTTCTGGACCATTGCAGACCACAAGCCCATGGTTGCCAACGATATTCTGGTGGTTGAGGGCGATTTCTATCAGGAAAGCACCAAGACGACGCTGAATATCAGCAAAACCTATATTTTGCTGAATGCAGACGGCACAGCAACCTTCTCTACCGAGATGCCCACGCTGGCAACTGTGATTGATGCAGGTGTGATGAGCAGCCACTCTAATGGCTGGAGTGCAGACGCACTGTACTTCTCTATGGCGGAAAATGAAGCACCCATTGACGATGCTATCCGCTATAAGCCCGAAGCAGCATCCAACCTAAAACTGATTCGTGACGGCGTAACCTATGATGTAGGGCACACCGCAAGAGAGACCATTGTAAAATCCAGCGATACAGGATATTACATTGCGCTTTGGGTATTGGGTGATTACAAGCCTCTGGTAGCAAATGATATTTTGGTGGTAGAGGGCGGCTTTACCAATGCTGCAAACAATACCACGCTGAATATCAGCAAGTCTTACGTTTTGATCAATGCAGACGGCACAGCAACCTTCTCTACCGAGATGCCCACGCTGGCAACTGTGATTGATGCAGGTGTGATGGGCAGCCACTCTAATGGCTGGAATGCAGATGCACTGTACTTCTCTATGGCGGAAAATGAAGCACCCATTGGCGATGCTATCCGCTATAAGCCCGAAGCAGCATCCAACCTGAAACTGATTCGTGACGGCGTAACCTATGATGTAGGTCACACTGAAAGAGAGACCATTGTAAAATCCAGCGATACAGGATATTACATTGCGCTTTGGGTATTGGGTGATTACAAGCCTCTGGTAGCAAATGATATTTTGGTAGTAGAGGGCAACTTCACCAATGCTGCAAACAATACCACGCTGAATATCAGCAAGTCTTACGTTTTGATCAATGCAGACGGCACGGCATCCTTCTCCACCGAAATGCCTGCTTTGAAAACCGTTGTGGACGCAGGCGCAATGAGCGCGCATGCAGACGGCTCTGCATCGGAGATCTACTTCTCCCTGAGCGAGAACGCTGTTCCTGTGGATGAAAATGCAGAAACTGCTTATGCCGGCAGTGTACAGCTGGTCAGAAGCGGTGCTGTATCCACTGTGAGCGCCAACATTTACAAGCTGGATGAAGGCTATTACTACTTAGAGCTGGACGGCGTGGAGCTGGCTGACGGCGACTATCTGGTCGTGGAAGGCGCATTCTCCAATGCCAATAACGGCTACACGATGAACATCACCAAGACCTATGTTTTGGTTGACGGCGAGACCTTGGTCTACTCCGCAACAGAGCCGGTCTTTGAGACGGAATTTGCCCTTACCGGCCTGACCAACCACTCCAACGGCTGGTCTGCTGACGGCATCTACATTGCCCACGATGCCCACGAAGCAACCGTCGGTACGGATTGGAGTGTCCGTTACAGACCCGTTTCTGCGGATGTGATCAAATTGGTGCGTGATGGCGAGACCTTTAATATTGGTCAGCCTGCAGGCGACACACTGGTCGTTTACGGCAACACCAATCTGTACTTTGAGACAAAGGCCTGGACGACCCAAGGCGGCAAGCTGCCCTTCGTAGACGGTGATCTGATCATCATCGAGGGCAAGTTTAAGCACGAAGCCAGCGGTAGTATTTTGGCAGTGGAGAAGACGGAGATCTATGTAAGCAACGGCAGCCTGATCTTCAACCCCATCCTTGCCGGCAGCCTGAGCAATCACCCTGTCAATGGCGTTTATAACGAGGGCATCTATGCCTCTATGGCAGAAAATGCAGCACCCTATGACGGCTGGAACATCGAATATACCCCTGTGACTGCCGATTCCTACTATGTGATCCGCAACGGCGAGCAGATCAACATTGGTATCCCCGGCCGCGGCACATTGGTAAAATACAGCGAAACAGAGTATACCCTGAAGATCAACGCCTGGTGTACCAACAACTTTGCCTACACCACGGACGATATCATTGTTGTTGACGGTTTCTGGAGACAGAATACCCAGGGCGATGCGATCATGAAGATCGAAAAGACCTATCTGTACTATAACGGCTCTGCCTGGACCTTTGCCACCAAGCTGCCCAGCGTGATCAGCGGCGGTACGATGCAGACCCATACAAAGGGTATGTGGGGCAATGGCATCTCCTTTACAATGGCGGCAAACGATGCGCCCTTCAACAGCGACTGGACTCTGGAATACAAGCAGACCAGCACCGATAATATTAAGATCATCCGTGGCGGCGAGACCATCAGCATTGGTATCGTTGACAGACCTCTGATCATCAAGATCAGCAATGATGAGTATTATCTGAAGCTGGAAGGCTGGACCATTGGAAACTACGGTCTGAACAGCACAAGCCCCATCACCACCGATGATGTGATCATCGTGGAAGGTAACTTTGTGTATGAAAATGTGACCTTGAATGTCACCAAGTCCTATGTCTACTATAACGGCTCTGCCTGGGTCTGCTCTGCGGAAGCGCCCGTGCAGAAGAATATAGTCGATGTAGTGGAATTGGGCAGCCACAGCAATGGCTGGAAAAGCGGCGGCTTCTACTTCACCGCTGCTGCAAATGATGCGCCCTATGATACCACATGGGCACTGCGTTATAAGCCCGTTTCTGCCGATGTGATCAAGTGCATCAGCGGCGATACCACCACCAATGTGGGCAACACCGGCGGCGAGACCATCGTGAAGTATTCTGAAACAGAATACTACGTCGAGGGTTGGGCAGTTGGCTCTGCAAACCTGGCAGCAGGCAATACATTTGTGATTGAAGGTCAGTTCTACAATGCTGCCAACGATGTCTACATGGATGTAGAAAAGACCTATATTATCCTCAATGCAGACGGCACTACTACTGTGCTGACTGATGCCGACAAGTACATCAATGCCGGTGCAATGAGTGCCTACAGCGAGAAAAACTGGTTCAATAACAACTATACCGCCCTCTATTTCGTGCTGGAAAGCAACAATGCACCCGCTGATGAGGGCTGGAGTGTGCGGTATAAGCCTGCATCTGCCAACAATGTAAAGCTGGTACGCGACGGCACGACCTACACCATCGGCAACACCGGCGCAGAGACCATTGTCAAGATTGCAGACGGAATCTATGCCCTGGCGCTGGATAGCTGGTGGTGGAGCGCATACGCACCCATCCGGGACGGCGATCAGCTGATCATCGAGGGTGAATTCAGCAATGCTTCCAACGGCTACATCCTGAATATCACGAAAACCTACATCACCTTCGTTTCCAATGCGGAGGACAATGTGATCTTCAATGCCGCGGCAGATACTGAGTTTGGCGATGTGCTGCTGCCCAGCACCAACGATACCCTGACCATTGGTGTATGGAACGGTTCTTATCACGTATTTGAAGATCAGCAGCTGAAGGAACTGAAGGCTGCCGGTATCACCAAGATTATGGGCATTGATACCCAGTGGATTGGCACCACCGATGTGAATGCATGGCTGGATCGTGTATACAGCTACGGCATCTCCGTGATTATGGATCTGCGCAGCTGGGACGGCGAAACCGTACCTGCCTATGCAAGCCATCCCGGTGTTCTGGGCTTCCTGATGTACGACGAGCCTTGCGCAACCGAGTTTGACAACCTGGCTGATCTGAAAGCTAAGTTTGATGCAGTTATGCCTGCTGATAAGCTGTTCTATGTGAACCTGTTCCCGTCCTGTGCTGCCAAGAGTTCCTTGTATGGCGGCTGGACCATTGGAAAGAATTATGAAACCCATTATGTCCAGCAGTTCCTGGATAAGCTGGGTGTTGAGGTTCTGTCCTGGGATAACTACTCCCTGCTGGATGGCAACGGTATCCGTACCGATTACTTCTACAACTTTGAGGTTATGGCATCCAAGACCGCAGAGAAGTGGTACACGATGCTGTCCTCCGGCCACAGCACAACCACTACCTCCTACGCAACACCCACCGCGGACGAGCTGCGTTGGCAGATGGCGGTTGCCATGACTTACGGTGTGCAGAACATTGACCACTACACCTATGTCTCTCACGAAGATGACTACAGCTGTATGGTTGAGTACGACACCTGGAAGCCCACAGCTCTGTACTACGATATCCTGCAGGTCGATAACGAATATCTGGCTTGGGACAACATCTATATGGCATACAACTGGATCGGCGTTGGCACATACAGTGCAAACTCCAACAACTCTATGCTGACCCAGCTGGAGAACAGCCTGAATTTGGCCAACCATGGCATTACCGCAACCTCTGCAAGTGAGAACCTGCTGATCGGTGTATTCGAGAACAATGGCAACAAGGCTTATATGGTCACCAATGCAGGCTCTGCCGGCTCCACCACCGTAGGCGACGGCAAGAACTTCTCTATGGCAGACACCTCTGTGACATTGACCCTTGCAGATGGCGACTACAAGTGCGCCGCCGTCATCGACAACGGTGAGATCACATTCGTTGCTGTGAACAACAACCAGGTCACCCTGAATGTGGAAGCATACGAAGGCGTCTTTGTCATTCCCGTTCTGAACTGATCCCCTCTGGAGGTTTGTGGGCATTCGCCCACAAACCTCTCAGAGCGTCAAAAAACCTTCAAACTGTCAAATGTTTTGAATGAACTGCGCAACGCGACCCCACCATAGTATCTATATACACATCGGGGTCGCGTTGCATATCCTTGATCCTTCTTATGCCTGTCCTATGACAGTGATCAATGAAATCTCTTGCAATTATTGATTTTTTCATTATTTGCTGTTATAGTAGAGGCATAAATATATGTGCCGAATGCGATCCAAAATGCGGCAAAAAAGGAGTTTTTAATATGTCCGATGTGTATATGATTGGCAATGCCCATTTGGATCCGGTATGGCTGTGGCGCTGGCAGGATGGTTTTTCTGAAATCCTGGCTACATACAGAAGTGCCCTGGATCGGCTTTATGAGTTCCCGGAAACCAAGTTTACCTCTGCCTGTGCGGTCTACTATCAGTGGATCGAAAAAATGGCGCCGGAGATGTTTGCGGAAATTCAGGAAATGGTCAGGCAGGGTCGTTGGGAAATCGTGGGCGGCTGGTTTTTACAGCCGGATTGCAACATCCCCAGCGGCGAGAGCTTTATGCGCCATACCTTGATCTCCCAAAGATATTTTAAAGAGAAGTTTGGCGTGACCGCCACCACCGGCTACAATGTGGATTCCTTCGGTCACAATGGGGGCATCCCCAAGATCCTCCGTGCCGGCGGAATGGATAGCTATGTTTTTATGCGCCCGTCCAAGGAAGAACAGGGAAGAAATGAACGCCTGTTTTGGTGGGAAAGTGATGACGGCAGCCGCGTGGCAACTTTTCGGATCCCCATTCGTTACAACCTGAACGGCTCTGAAATAGGGATCTCACAGCTTCAGAGCATTCTGGATGAGGCCAATACCACCGGTCAGAATTTGATGGCATTTTACGGCGTGGGCAACCACGGCGGCGGCCCCACCATCCGTATGCTGCATAACTTTCACCAATTAAACCGCAAGGAATTGCGGTATGACACTGTGGGCGCGTATTTTGACAAGGTCAGAAGCGAGGCGCTTCCCACCATTGCAGGGGAATTACAGCACCACGCCCGCGGCTGCTACAGTGCGGAAACCTCCATCAAGAAGGGCAATCGGAAGTGTGAAGAGAACCTGATTGCCGCTGAACGGCTGTGCCTGATGGCCGGCAAGCTGACAGGGGCCAAATACCCGGCAAAAAAATTAAACAAGGCATGGAAAAACGTGCTGTTTAACCAGTTCCACGATATTATGGGTGGCTGCTGTGTAAAAACCGCTTATGAAGATGCGTCCTATTTACACGGCGAGGCAATGAGCATCACCGAGCAGGAGATCAATGCGGCAATGCAGCGCATTGCGTGGAATATAGATACTCTGCAGGGGGAAACCCTGCCTGCCTACAAGTATGACCTGCACGATAAGGGTCAGTGGGCGATTTGGGAGCATGAGGTTTTGGGCACACCGGTGGTGGTGTTCAACATTCACCCGTGGCCGGTGCGGCAGGTGGTTTCTGTTTATGCCTATGCAAGCAAAATGACCGATGCCGACGGCAATCAGATCCCGTTCCAGCTGGTTCGGGGCGAGCATACCGACGGCACAGACAAAATGAATACGGCCTTTGTGGCAGAAGTGCCGGCAATGGGCTATGCGGTCTATCGGCTGTTTACAGAAAAGGAAAGCACCTGCGCTTTTCAATCAGAGCTGCGCGCCACCCAATACACACTGGAAAACGATCTGCTTTCCCTGGAGCTGGACAAGACCACCGGCGATATCTGCAGACTGTATGACAAGAAAACCGGGAAGACCCTGATCGATCAGCCCTGCAAGGCCATCCTTTTGGATGAATCGGCCTGTGATACCTGGGCCCACGATAAGAAGTATTTGGGAGAGCAGTGCGGGGTGTTTACCGCTACCAAATTTGAGCTGACAGAGCTGGGCGATGTCCGTGCCTCTATTCGGGTCACTGCCGCGTGTGAACATTCTACAATCCAAAGAACCTACACCGTCACTGCCGGCAGTGATCAGGTTTTGGTGTCTGCGAAGGTGGACTTCCGGGAGCACCACAAAACGCTAAAGTTCACTTTCCCCATGGCAGAGGAAACCGTAACGGCTCAAATTCCCTTCGGTACGGTGATCCGTCAGGGCTACACCGGTGAAGAGCCCTGCCAAAAATGGATCGCCAGCGGCAATTTGTGCGTTGCAAACGACTGTAAATACGGCTATGATACCTGTGACGGACAGATGCGCCTGACGGTGCTGCGCGGTGCCCTTTACGCCGACCATTTTGCCCAGCGGGATGAGCACAATGTGTTTATGGATCAGGGCATCCACGAATTTACCTATAGTCTGTATCCCAGCGTCAGCAACAGCGAAAACGAACGCAAAGCTGCGGAGCTGAACTTTGGTCTGCGCAGAGTGCTGGGCAGCTTCCATAAGGGTTCGTTGCCGGAAAGCCAAAGCTGTGTTTCCTGCCATAGCGGGGATGTGATCATCTCTGCCGTCAAACAGAAGGAGGACGGCGAGGGAATGATCCTTCGTATGTACGAAATGAACGGCACGGACTGCACGGCACAGGTTACATTGTTTGACCAAAAAATTTCTGTTTCTGTTCCCCACAACAGCCTTGTGACTGTGGATGAGCAGGCAAATGCGCTGGATGCAATGGAGTGGAAATAAACAAAGGAGAGGATCATGTGTCAATCCTTGAGTCGTTTACAACGCCCATAAGTGAGCAGTGTGATGTTCTCGTTTGCGGTGGAGGTGTCGCAGGTATCAGCGCGGCACTAGCCGCCGCACGGGCAGGCAAGCGGGTGATTCTGCTGGAAAAGCAGTTTATGCTGGGCGGTCTTGCCACGGCGGGCCTGATCACCATATATCTGCCCCTGTGCGACGGCTACGGTAGACAGGTGTCCTTTGGTATTGCGGAGGAGCTGCTCCGCCTGTCTGTTTCTATGGGTGCGGAAGACAAGTATCCCGCAAACTGGCTGGATGCAGATAGCACACCGGCACAGAGGACCGTAGACGACCCCCGTTTTGAAGTGCAGTTCAATCCCCAGCTTTTTGCCATTTTGGCGGAGCAGGAGCTTTTAAAGGCAGGGGCAGAGATCCTCTACGGCACCTATGCCGTGGCGGTGAGCACAAAAAAGGACCGTATTGAGTCTGTGATCGTTGAAAACAAAAGCGGCAGGCAGGCTATCTGCGCCGGCGCTGTGGTGGATGCCACGGGAGACTGCGATATTGCCGCGTTTGCCCAGGCGCCTACGGAAAACTTCCGACAGGGCAATGTTTTGGCGGCGTGGTACTACGGCGTGGATGATCGGGGCTATAACCTGAATATGCTGGGCTTTTGCGATATTCCCGAAAGCGAGAAGAAAAACAGGAACGGCCCCCCGCTGCTGGCTAACAAACGCTTTAGCGGACTGGACGGAAAAGAACTCTCCCAAATGGTGCAGAGCGCACACGCGTCTACCCTGCAGGATATCATTAAAAAGCGGCAGAAGCATCCCACGCTGATGCCCACCACCATTGCCACCATTCCCCAGATTCGTATGACCCGCCGCATTGTAGGCGAGTATACGATGTGCACGGGGGATGATCATAAATATATCGCCGATTCTGTGGGAATGGTATCCGACTGGCGGAAGCGGGGCCCGGTTTATGAGGTGCCCTTTACCTCGTTGTATTCCGCGCAGGTGAAGAACCTGATTTGTGCCGGCCGATGTACCGCCGCCACAGAGGATATGTGGGATTTGATGCGGGTGATCCCCTGCTGTGCCGTTACAGGACAGGCGGCAGGCACAGCGGCGGCGCTGGGTACGGATTTTACCAAGACGGATATTTTGCAGCTGCAAAAAGTCCTGCAGAAAAACGGTGTCGTGCTTCACGAAAAGGATCTGCCTGTGCAGCTATAATTGAAAAAATTTGGGGTCAGGCATATCATTGCCTGACCCCAAAATCGTTTTAATAGAAGCGCTCGTAGTATACGGAATACTTTTGGATCTCCTGCTGCAGATCGCTAAGACCCAATTCTTCCGCAAGGGTTTCTGCCCCGGAGAACATATTGGTGCCCAAGCCGATGCGGTCGCCCTCCATAGAGTAATTGAGGGCCGCCAGCACGGTGGGGAAGATGTCCATCGGGGTAAAGGTGCGATTGGCGGTTGCCCCTTGCGGGACAATATCCGTATTCATAAAGCAGTTGTAGACCGGGCGCTGCTCGTAGGTCAGGCCTGCGGTCAGGTTGTTGTCCATACGGGGGTGGTCGCCGATGATCACGATCACCGTGTCCTCATAAAAGGGCTGCTGCTGACACCAGCTGATAAACTCCTCCAGCAGACGGTCGGCACAAGAGATCACGTTGGCGGTCTGATTTTCGTAATCGTTTCCGCATTTGGGGCAGATGTAGCCGCCGATGTGGTGGGGGTCGACAGTCAGCATCGTCAGGTTAAAGGGCTGATCCTTTTGAGAAAGCTCAGTCAGCTCCTTTTTAGCGATATCGTAGAGGATATAGTCCTCATAGCCCCAAAATACAAAATAATCCTCTGCAATGACACCCTCCTGACGGGCTGTATGCAGGTCGTATATTTCGTAGCCGCCGTGGTCCCGATAGTATTTATCCCGCCCGGCAAAGGCGATGTCGGAGCCGCACAGAAATTGATTGTAGTAGCCGTCCCGCTGCAAGACATCCCCCAACGCGGTGACGCCGGAGGCAAACAGATCATATTTGCCCATACTGTTTTCACCCACCGGGAAGGAGAAGGGAATACCGCTGGAGGTGGCAAAAAGCGCGCCCATGGTCCAGGTGGTGCCGGGTACACTGATAAAGCCGCCCAAGCCCTCCTTGTCGGAAAAGGACACGTTGTTCTGTGCAAGTTCGGTCATAAAGGGCATATAGTTTACCGGCTGATTGCCGCCTGCTTCCCGGGATGCGTAGGTGGTCTCCATACTCTCCAGGTAGATCATCAGAAGATTCTTCTTTTCCGTGGGGGCGGTGGGGTTTGCATCCTGCACCGGTACAAAATGTTCTTCATATACGGTGCTCCGGGCGTTTCGCGCCTCAAAATAATCGGTGATCTTCAGCAGTCTGTCTGCGCAAAGAAAGGCGCAGATGCAGGTGATCAGGGCAGCGGCACCCATGATGGCGGGGACAATGCGCCGTAAAAGGGGCTTTTGCGCCTTTTTGGGCAGATAAAATCCGAAAAACCATACTGCCGCCCCATAGCCCAGCGCAATGGGCAGCGCCGGAAGCAGGCAGTTGCGCATGGTGACCCCGAACATATTGCCTCCGGTGCCATCCAGAGAGTTTGCCAGGGTATAAAGAAGCTCTGTGAAGGTGACACAGAAGGTGCGGTTTACCCACAGCGCCGAAATGGCCAATATGCAGCCCAAAAGAAAGAAAATGCCGATGCATACATAAAGCAAAATGAAGGGCCAATTTTTACTGTTCGTTCTTTCCATTTCCAACATTCCTTAAAAACTGGGGGCGTGTTGCTCGGCAACACGCCCGTAAGCTTTATATGCTTGTGCTTATTTTGCGTACTCCACAGCCTTGGTCTCGCGGATCACATTGACCTTGATCTGACCGGGATATTCCAGCTCAGATTCGATCTTCTTGGCAATGTCTCTGGCCAGGAGGATCATATTATCCTCTGTGACCTCTTCGGGCTTTACCATAATGCGCACTTCGCGGCCTGCCTGGATGGCGAATGCCTTTTCAACGCCGGGGTAAGAGCCGGTCAGCTCTTCCAGCTTTTGCAGACGGCGGATATAGTTCTCCACATTCTCACGGCGGGCGCCGGGACGTGCGGCAGAAACAGCATCGGCGGCCTGGACCAGCACGGCGATCACCGTCTTGGGTTCTACATCACCGTGGTGGGCCTCGATGGCGTTGACCACCACTGCGTTTTCCTTGTACTTCCGGGCCAAATCAGCACCCAGCTGTACGTGGCTGCCTTCCACCTCGTGGTCGATGGATTTGCCCAGATCGTGCAGAAGACCGGCACGCTTTGCCAGGGCGACATCTACGCCCAGCTCTGCGGCCATCAAGCCTGCAATGTGAGCCACCTCGATGGAGTGATTCAATACGTTCTGACCGTAGGAAGTGCGGTACTTCTGACGGCCCAGGATCTTCACAAGCTCCGTGGGCAGATTGTGCACGCCGGTCTCGTAACAGGCGCGTTCGCCTTCCTCTGCAATGGTGCGTTCTACTTCCTTGCGGGCCTTTTCCACCATATCCTCAATACGGGTGGGGTGGATACGGCCGTCTACGATCAGTTTCTCCAGTGCCAGACGTGCGATCTCACGACGGACAGGGTCAAAGGAGCTGACGGTAATGGCTTCGGGGGTATCGTCGATGATCAGGTCCACGCCGGTGATGGTCTCCAGGGTGCGGATGTTGCGACCCTCACGGCCAATAATGCGGCCCTTCATCTCGTCGTTAGGCAGAGGCACAACGGAAACAGTTGCTTCTGCGGCGTGATCTGCGGCACAGCGCTGAATGGCGATGGAGAGGATCTCCCGGGCCTTTTCGTCGGCTTCGTCCTTCATACGCTGCTCGATCTCCTTGATCTTCAGCGCGGTCTCGTGGCGGACCTCTTCCTCCACGGAGGACAGCAGCTCAGCCTTTGCCTGCTCCTGGGTCAAGCCGGAAAGCTGCTCCAGTGTGGCAATGTGCTGACGGCGGACAGCCTCCGCCTCCTGCTTGATCTCGGCCACTTCTGCCATACGGCGGGCCAGTTCCTCTTCCTTGTGCTCAAAGGCATCGGTTTTCTTGTCTAAGGTTTCTTCTTTTTGCTGTAATCTGCGCTCCTGCTTGCTCAGCTCAGCGCGGCGCTCTTTGACTTCTTTTTCGTATTCCGTGCGGGATTTATGGATTTCGTCCTTTGCTTCCAAAAGCATTTCCTTCTTGCGGCTTTCACCGCTGCGGATCGCTTCGTTAATCAAACGCGTAGCTTCCTGCTCTGCAGAGCCGATCTCGCGCTCAGCAAACTTTTTGCGGTAAGCAGTGCCAAGTGCGAAGCCTAAGCCAAGACCTACGGCGGCGGCAACGACGATTAAAATAATTGCAATCGGTTCCATAATTCAAGCACACCTCCTTTGTATAATTGGCATAGCCGGAGGGTGGATGTCAGAACCCCTGGTATGAAATTGAGCCGGGAAACTGCCTTCGTCGGCAGAAAATATGCACAATTTAACGCCATGAGGCGACAATCGCAAATCTGCGGCATTTGCCGGATAAAAATGAAACGCGTGGGAGCACACTCCCTCAGCGTACACTATTCCGTATCTATTTTAACGGTAAAGCGCAAGCTTGTCAAGAAAAAAGTAAACGAATAGGGGCAAAAGAAAAGCCGCTGCTGCGGTTGACAGAAAATAGCCTCTGTGGTAAAATACCAGGTATACAAACAGGAATCTTTCCGGAAAGGACAGAAGATGAAAAAAGCTGTTGCAGCGGTGCTGCTTGTTTTAATGGTCTGTGGGCTTTGCGCCTGTAAGAAGGCAGATAAAAAGCCGCCGCTGGACTTGAATGGACAGAATCAAAGTCAGACGGATGATGAAAAGGTCAAGGGCGTGACGGTGGAGGTTCAAGACTGCAGCGATTATACTGCCCAGCAGAAGCAAGAGGTATATAATTGGTGGCAGTGCCCCATAGACCAGGATCTGTATATGCTGCTTTATGAGGATACCGATATTGCGGCCCTCTACGAGCTTCCGGAGGTGCTGGACGGATACTGGATCGTTGACGATTACCACAACGACAGTGACGGAATCCGGAATGTCGCGGCCATAACAGAGCGGGATACCTATAACTTTGTCCTTTTTATCTACGATAATCCGCAGCAAAAGCTTTACAGGCTCCAATACAACAACGAAGACTAAACACAGATGACAGATAATAGTGGAAAGTTGAAAGTGGAAAATTGAAAATTATGGATAGCATCTTAGAACAAAAAAGCTTTCAATTTGCAATACGAATCGTAAATCTGTGCAAACACCTTCGCAGCACGAAAAAGGAATATACGCTTTCCAAGCAGCTTCTGCGTTCCGGAACAAGCATAGGCGCAAATGTTGCCGAAGCGCAACAGGCACAGAGCAAAGCAGATTTTATATCTAAACTGAGTATCGCATTGAAGGAAACTACAGAATCGAAGTATTGGATCAAATTGATATGGGCAACGGGTTACCTGTCAGAGAAGGAGTATAGTTCCATTGTTTCTGACTGTATTGAACTGGAGAAAATATTAGTTACAAGCGTAAAAACTTCAAAGGATAATTAACTTTCCACTTTCAACTTTCAACTTTCAACTAAATATGCGGGCGTGGTGGAATTGGCAGACACGTTGGATTTAGGTTCCAATGGATTTCCGTGCAGGTTCAAGTCCTGTCGCCCGTACCAGAAAAAGACTCTGATTGTATCACAATCAGAGTCTTTTTCAACTAAATCCACCCTTGCGGGTGGAATAAATCGTCTTCGACGATGAAATCCCCTGCGGGGATGAAATCTGGCTCGTCGCCGGATGGGTGGATTTAATTTCATCCGCGTTAGCGGATTTCATCTGCATAGCAGATTTCATCCTTGCGACAGCAAGGATTTCATTTCAAAAAGGCTCTGTGGTCACTGATAATCCACAGAGCCTTTTCTTTATAAAATTCCAATACAATTTAACGAAAGGTCACAACTGTGTGCATGTTTACTGGTAGGGATGTGCAGTTTTTGTGAGGGGGTGTGCATTCTTCACTATAGGGTGTGCATTTCACCCAAAAGGGGTGTGCAAATCAAGTTAACACACAGAACCGTCCCCCTGTGCTACAAAGCACAAGTCCTCTGCTCTTTATAATACAATTTTCATTGCATTTCGGATTATTTCTGCTACATCGGCAGGGATACGATAAATAGAGAACACCAAAGAATCCAAATCAGTTTGTACTTTTGTTATTTGATTAGAAATTGCAGCTATGGCAGCTTTCTGATCCTCGAACAACGGTAGCAATTCCATCTGTTGTGATGCGCCCAGTTTAACTTTTTGCTTTTTCAGTTCGCCTATAAACTCCTTAAAAGAGAGCACAAAAAAATCTTCCAGTTTCTCATTTTCTCGCTCCAGTTCATACATTGACTTAATGTATTTAAGGAATTTCATTTTTTGCTCATGGCGGGTTTGACATAGAGCTAATAAGGTATCAACCAAATTTTCAACATCACGCACCCGTTCCTGATCCGCAACAACAAGGGGGAGTTCTTCTACGTATGCCTTTTTGACCTGTGCCATAGGTTTCCCAACTTCTGTTGGATGCTGTGCTTGATAGAACCAAGAAATTAGCAAAGAATTAAGCAATCCAAGCAGATATTTATTAGATACTTGAGAATCTTCCCGTGGATAAATGATATGTAATGTATCGTTGCTTACATTTCCTGTATCCAAAGTTGCAATTATACTATCGCCCGTTTGCCGAACGAATATCTTTTCTCGGAAAAATATATCCGCTGAGCGTGGAGCAGCCAAGTTTTTACCGTACTTAATATACTCGCCATCCCACATTGTTGTATAACGGTTTATGCGCTTTCCTCTCATATAAGGCAGCCATGTTTCATCTATTTTTGTATATCCGTTATATATCTTATTCTTTGTGATTTCCTTTGTTTGTGGGGGCGTTCCTTTGCCTACCTCATACGGTTTGGCACCATTAAAAACATAGTATTGACTTGTTATGGGTTGTGAAATCGCAATAATTCCATCAACTATGCTTTCAATGCTTACATCTGTCTTGTAGTTGAATGTTAAATCTTCATTCTTCCGCAAAGCGCTCTGCTTTTTTATTCTCCGCACACCATCAGCTATAAAAGTAGATGTGAGCTTGGTGTTTCGTGGAACAAGAATAATCTCCAACTCAGCATTCTCGTTTTGTTTCTTTTGGTAAATTGAAATTACAGGCTCAACAACTGCATCGGGAAATACATTATACACCTCAACAATTTTCAAAAGAGAATTAGCAAACAGGAATTGTCTTAATTTCGTGCCGCTTCTTTTTAAGTCAAAATAAGTATTAGGTGTAATATAGCCCAAATAACCATTTGATTTCAAAATATCAAAACCTAATTCAAAGAAAATGCGGTAAGTATCAAAATTTCCTTCTGCTGTAGTATATTTACTGTTGATATATTCTTTTTGCTTGTTTTCTACAGTTGCACCATAGGGCGGGTTGCCAACAATTACATCGAAGCCACCGCTGGCAAAAACGGTTGGGAACTGCTCATGCCAGTTAAATGCCAATGCTCCAGCCACAGCAGGATCATCAACAATCGAATTACCGCATTTAATATTATCATCCAAGGAAGCAAGTGTTTGATTTTGTTTTGCTGTTTTCAGCCACAAAGACAGCTTTGTGATCTCAACACTTTCGGGGTTAATATCGACACCAAAAAGATTGTTCTGCAAAATCTGCTTATCAATATCAAACAGGCTATAACTTGCCTTGTCTGCATCAAACTGATGCTTCATATCCAAAACAAAGTTCATTTCCTCATGGAGAAAATCGAAACATTGATTTAGGAATGCACCACTACCACAAGCAGGATCGCAGATTTTTACATCACGCAAAATATCTTCGTAAGCTGTCCAATATGCATTGTGCAGCAGAATAACTGCATCACGGTGCAATTCCTCTGCTTCGGTCATATCGGGGGTCAGATCGGGAATCTCAACCCAGGACCTTAATTCGATTGTAACCTTACGCTTGGTGCTGGCTTTATATACTTCTGCTTTAAACGGTCCTTGCGCAAACATTGTTCTTTTAAGAGCTTCCTTTTTTTCATTAAGGTATGCTCCAACTGTTTGCTCAACTATGTATCGTGTTACATAATAGGGCGTATAGAAGATGCCATCGTCCTTTTGCTTACCCTTGCTGTCCGATGCAATATCTTCCCCAGCGATTTCTCGCTTGATCTGCTCAACATCGGAAATGCTTTGCTCAAAAATCTGTCCTAAAATATTGACATTCAGATCCGAGCCAAAATCATAAGTGGCAAGCTCCGAAAAAGCAATTAGCACATCATCCTGGATAATTAAGCGATCTAATTCAGGATCTGCTTTAAACAGTCCACCATTATAGCGATTGATCTGCATGGGAGGGCTACCAATATCTATTGCTCTAAACAGACCCCGCAATTCATCCCACAGCTTTGTAGGTGAAAAGCTGAAACTATTTTGAGAAGAATCAATCAACCTTTGGAAGATCTTTGGTGGAAGCAAGCCGCAATCTTCACAGAAACAGATAAAAGTAAATCTGTCCATGATTTTTTGAGACTTGGTAAACAACAGGAGTTCGTCTTTATCGGGGTTGTTATCTTTAAGGCTGACATACAGATTATTTCTGATCCGCTTATATGTCTTATAAAAGTCGTTGGAAATAGCAATGCCCATTTCCTCATTCTCTTGATACAGATCATCAATTTTGGATTTTCCTATTTGGCTGATTAAATGATCCTTACATAAGAAGAAATAGAACCGCAAAAACTCAGCTTCACTATCCATGTTGCGAATATCGAAAACCTCATATTCCAACATGCTATTGCTCTTATACAATCTTGTTTCAATAAAGTTAGAAACAATAACCCAGCCACATTTACTACCATTCTTATTTGCATAGAAAAATGCTTGCTCCACGGGGGTCAAATGGCTACTTCTATTTTGCTTTTTATCTAAACTTGTAGTTGCATCTTTCAGTTCAACAACAGCGCGAACATCCCGAACCTTATGTACTGCAGAGAAAAAGCCCAGGCCGCCATCTGCTTCGCTTGCATCCAAGGCGCTATTAAATTCCTGCTTTTGATGATAGTAGTCTGTATCTGTGCTTGTTACAGAGGAATAACCCAAAATCTGATCAAATATCTGCATCATAAATGCACCTTGGATTTCGGTTTCCTTTGTTTGGTTCAGATCGCCTTGCAGACAGGACTTACGCCATCTGCAAATGATTTGCCACTTCTTATCAAAATTGGGAATATCATCCCGCGTAAATTTTGATAAATAATTTGCTATTAGCTTATCCTTGAAAATCTTAGCTATGCTTCCCATAATACGCACCTCTTGGCAACTGGTTTTGCATGTTTGAATAATTATAGCACATTTCTATTTGCTAAACAAGATTTTTGAAAACACTTTTCAAAAGACGAATCTACCTGTATAATATAGGAAAGATGCTTTGTTCCTACAAAGGGGGGGTAAGATTAAGAAACAGGCTGGAATGGCAAACACACCGATTCCGCTTTTAACGAAGGATCTACTAACCGTTTGCTTGCAGATTTCCTTTGTAGCACAGGGGACGTAGCACAGGGGACGGTTCTGTGTGTTCCTTCGTAAACCTTTTAACGAAAGGGTATACCATTTAACGATCCTCCGAACCTTTTAACGAAACATCCCGAGGGGTGTTCATTTGGTATCAAAATAGGTCACTTATTTCATAATACCTACCCTTATTTGATACAATTGTATCAAATAAGGGTAGGTATTTATATTCCGCTTGTCTTTTGAACAATTAGGGATTATAATGATTGTGAACATTGTGGCATAAAAGAAGCAGCGAAATATATGAGGTGCCGCAATTTTTCAATTGAATATGGTATTTTAAAAGAGAAGAATGTCCCTATTTCCTCAACCGCAACACCACCGGTACGCAGCTTTCTTCCTTGGACTGGTACGATAAGATATCCGGCAGTTTTTGGGGAAAGTACCGATCATTTTGTAGAAAGTTATGTCTACGAACTTCATCTGTGAGTGGAGGTCAAAGACGCTTATGATTTCCGTACAAACAGCGCATTTACCGATGCTGGTATTGCATACATAGGCAAAAACATGATCCCGTACTCGTCGAATGGTGAATATGCTGGGGGTTTTTACTGCATTCTCCCAGTTATGTGATCACAACAATCTTCGTTACCAATTTTAAGATAGAAACCAAAAACCGTGGAACGCAGAGCACAGGCAGATGCTTATGTGTCTCATAGCAGCTTGCAACAGACCAATTTTTGGAACCTGTTCCTGTACATCCAAGTAAACAAGACGGAGAATCCCAAATCCTCATCAGGATTCCCTACGCACAGCATCCTCCGTCACCACCTGCGGCGGTGATGGAGGAAAATTCTAAGAAAGGGCTGTAAACTATGAAAAAAATCATTTCTCTTTTGTTGTGTATCCTTATGCTCAGCGGTATCCTGGCCATCCCGGTTTCCGCCCTCAGTTACTATGTATCCCATTATGAAGAGGCTATTTATGCGGGCGGTGTGGTAGATCTGTATGCCTACCCCAGTGTGGGGGATACGGAAGACTACTCCTATCAGTGGCAGTACGATGCCGGAATCGGTGATGGACATTGGTATGACGTCGAGGAAAATGGCAGCTACGCCGGCACCAAAACCAACCATTTGCGTCTGTATACCTCCACCGGCAATTATGATGGTTGGGAGGAGATCCCCTTCCAGTGTGTGGTCACCGCCTCTGATGGTACAGTGCGCCATACCGACAACATCTATATGAACATCTATCCCACAGATAAGCTGATCCCCAATATGAAAAACTGGGGCTACGGACTGTATACCCCCAGCATCACGAATGCTACCGATCTGTACACAAAGGATGATGTGAACTATACCGCCTCTACCTGCGCCGGCACAAACTTAACAATCTTCTGCGGCAGCAAACCCGTAGACGATAAACCGATTCTGAGCAAGTCTGAGGTGGCACTGACGACGGAGATTCATATCACAGAAAACGGAAAAACCACCGTCAGCGGCAATTATACATCCTATATTCCCTATACTGTGGGAAAAACTCAGGTGCAGATCAAGGAAAAACTGACCATTGGTGGGCATGACCTTGGATATTTCGACACAAAGACCATTGACATCACGGTAGTCAAACCCCAGGTGATCGGTACCGGTACAGCCAAATCTGATTGCTCGCTGCTGCGTTACACCTACAATGAATCGCAAAAACTTACCTCTATTCCTAAGGGCACATCTTTGGAAATTGTGGGAGAAGAAGGCGGCTATTACCAGGTGTATTATAACGGCTATGTGGGTTATGTGGGAAAAACGCTGTTGAACTTCGGTGCTATAGCTACCGGTAAACTGATCACCAATGTGGATGTGACCATACCCAAACCCGTAGCAGGTCAAACGCCTGCCGGCACCTGCACCATCCATACGACTGGCTGTGAACTCTACAAGACAGACCCCGTCACCTGGACAGATGCATCCGGAAAGTTTATGAAGTCTACAGACAAATTCCAGGAAGGTCAAAAATATACTGTATCTATTTGGGTGGCAGCCAAATCCGGTTATGAATTTCAGACGGATGCGTACGGTAAACCAAAACTCACCGGCGCGATCAATGGTGATCTGCCACCGTTTATCAACAAGGCTTATGAACAAGACCCCAAAGAGGTAATTGCACTTACCTACACCTTTGCCGGTGCGCAAAAAGCACCGGAAACCACAGAAACACCCCCGACAGAGCCTGCCCACACCCACACCCCCTCCGGCTGGCGCACCACAGGCGCTTATCACTATAAGGCCTGTACCACCTGCGGTGACTTCCTGGAGCAGGAAGACCACAAGGGTGGCATTGCTACCTGCAGTGCAAAGGGAAAATGCACTGTTTGCGGCTACGCGTACATAGAAGAAAACGAGAACCATAATCCTGACACCTCCAAGTGGACGGCTTGCGGCAATCTGTACCACGCCCATTTGTGTAAGGCTTGCGGCGCACACTGCGATCCCCAGGATCACGTAGCCGGACCTGCGGGTACACCTGACGCTGCAGTGGTATGTAAGGACTGCGGCTATATCATCACACCTGCAAAGAATCATACGCACAATTTAACAAAGGTTGCCAAGAAGGACGCAACATGTATAGATCCGGGAAATACGGAGTATTACATCTGTGATGGCTGCTCTGATTTCTTCGCAGACAGCGATGGCAAGACCAAAATCACCGATACAGTTATTGCTCCGCTGGGACACAAGGTGTCCGAGAATTGGAATTTTGATGAAACGAACCACTGGCGTACCTGCACTGTGTGTAATACGGTTCTTACAGAAACACAGATGGGTCATGATATCACCGGTGAAAAATGTACTACCTGTGGCTATGACAACACGACTCCCGTAACGGATCCCGGCAAAGAACCCGGAACCCAGCCTCAGACGCAGATACCCGCTGCTCCCAAAGAAGAAGCGTTCCCTTGGTGGCGTTACGCGGTCATCATTCTGGGCGGTATAACTGCCGGAATTGGCATTGCATTCATACTGATCAAACGAAAGAAAAACTCATAACAGAGAAAGTGGAACCATCCACAAAAGTGCTTATTTAGCGAATGCAACGCTTCGCCAATATGCGTTGCATTGTATCAAATTGTGTAGCTTTCGCATAAATCTTTATCCCAAGAAAAAGTATATCACCAAAAACCCCTCCATTGGTTTGAGAGAAAATCAATGGAGGGGTATTTTTGAGTAAAGGACAAAAAGTGTTTGTCAGCACTTTTCGTAGCCTATAAGCAGATCGCCTTTTTCGGCGTATAGAATTGTAAAAATTCTCCGCTTGCCACAAGGTTTTTCGGAACATTCGCAAACGAAATTCGTTTCATTGTATCAAAAATAAACATACAAAAGTCGACGTTGAGTGACTCAAACCTACCTGTTTTTCACGTACTCAAATCACGATAAAACTTTTCTCAAAAGAATAGTTTCATCGTGCCAAAGATTAGTTTCATTGTGGGAGAAAAGTTTCATTGTAAGGTAGAATAGTTTCATTGTGTTGAAAAATGTTGCATTTAATGATATAATATACTGAAAATTGTGCAAACAACTCAAATTTATAGGAGAAAATAATTCTATGGGATTATTCGATATGTTTAAGAAAAAGGATGAGTTTATTAAAGTAGAAATCCAAAAGTTAATTGAATGGGATGAACCTAATGGGGAAGGATGTTTCGCATCGGATAGAATAACAAAAAACGGTTTCAAGGTTGGATATATGTATAGAGAAGAACCTGACGAGGGAAAGCCTGATAGCGGTTGGCGATTTTTAGCAGGAGACGAAGATGATGCATATATCAATAACCCAAACAATTTGCATCTGTTTGCCATTAACACAATCTGCAATTATGATAAAGACATTATCCCATATTTGAAATCCGAAGTTGGAAGTGCGTTCATTAGAACTGGTAGCCATAAATTCGAAATTGATGATGGAACTAAAGAGATATTTGTGGAGAAACAAAATAGATAAATTCTTGTTTTGTCGGTCGGTTGCATGCCCCTTTTCGGTTTCTTTACAATGCAACTTTGCAACCGCTTACAACCCGTATCAAAAATTGCGTTATAATTCAGAAAAAGCACGCTTCGGTGTGCTTTTACAGCTATATTCGCCTTCGGCGAGTTATATTGGCTGCGCCAGTTATATTTGTTTCACAAGTGATATGCCTGCGGGCGTGAGTGGCGAATATAATATCACTGAAACCGCAGGCTTCAATATCGCATTTTGCGCAAGCAAAATATATCACTCCGTCGTAGACGGAATATCACCAAAAATATACCCCTCCATTGGTTTGAGAGAAAATCAATGGAGGGGTTTTTTGAGTAAAGGACAAAAAGTGTTTGTCAGCACTTTTCGTAGCCTACAAGCAGACCGCCTTTTTCGGCGTAGAAGCTGCATAGGCCGAGGTTTTTGCAGATCTTTACCACCACGCCGGGCAGGTCCTTTTCGATCAGATTCTTTAGGATATTGGCGGCGTTCTCGTTCAGGCTGTGCGCCAAAATGACTTTTCCGGTTTTCAGACCTGCATCCTTCAGATACTTCAAAATGGTGTTCAGAGATTTCATTTCGCTCCGACATTTATCGGTAGGCTCCAAAGTCCCTGCATCGCTGGCCCTGCCCACGATGCGTATGCCCAAAACGCCGGCGATTCGGGCAACAGCCGGGGAAACTCTGCCGTTGGCGGCAAAGTTATGGAGGGATTCTAGCATGAAAAGCAGGCCGGTCTGCTTCTGATACTCGGGCATATAGGCGCAGATTTCTTCAAAAGATGTTCCTGCACAGATCAGCTCTTCCAGCTTTTCCGCAAGCAGGGTCAGCTCCGGACCTGCGGACAGGGAGTCAATGACGAAGACCCGTCTGCCGGGGTGCTCTGCTTCGTACATCTGTTTGGCAATACAGGCGGCGTTGTAGCTGCCGGATAAGCCGCTGGTGATGGCAATGCAGAAAACGTCCTCTGCGTCGCCGAATGTGGTCAGCCAGTCTTCGGGATTGGGACAGGAGCTTTGGGATCTGCCCTTGTAGGATTTGAAAAATCCCAGCATTTCATCTAAATTCAAATTCCGGTCGTCCACAAATTCCCGCTGGGTGGTAATGATCTTCATTGGGGCCGCGTCAAATGCGACGGTTTTCAGCTCCGTTAAATTTGCGGAGGAATCCGCAACGATTTTTACAGTTCTCATAGGTATTATGCCTGCCTTTCAATTTCGTGCCAAAAGCACGGCTTTAAAATATCATTTTGGCAGGCAATTTTCCACCTACTTCGGCGTTTCGGGCTCTACAGTGGGTAGAGGTGCCTCTCTACCCCCGGTTTATATGCCTTTTGCGCCTGAAAAAGATTCTTGCATATAGTTCACAAGGTGCAAACTCGACTGCAAATTATGTGCAGTTACACATCCCAAAGTGCCTGCACACAACCATCTGTAACAATGTGATTCAGCTTGGAATGTCATTGCGAGCACCGAAGGTGCGTGGCAATCCGTAATGCCTCTTAGAAAACGGATTCCCACATCGGACACCTTGGAATGGCAAGGGCTTCTCAACTTAATGACATTGTCATCCGCAGATGTCCCTACGAGAATTTAATGTTAGCATTTATCCTGCGCAGTACATAAAAGAGGGAAATTATGTTGAAATGAGCCAATTAGTATGGTATATTTGCTTCAAATGCAGATAAGGAAGTGGTACACATGGCAAAGGGTATTATTTATGTAATGACAACGGTGGTTCCTGGATTAGTAAAGATAGGCAAAACCGGAACGGACAATTTTGAAGGTAGGATGTATCAGTTGGAAAGAAACGGATACTTTAATGTTGTTGGACTAAAAAGAAAGTTCGCCATAGAAGTTGAGGATTACGATGAAAAAGAAAAGCTCCTTGACGAGATTTTTGCCAAGAGTAATGTCCAGGGATCGGAGTTATTCTCGCTTGATGCTGATCTTGTTGTTCAACTGTTATCTTCCTTTGAAGGGAAGCAGATTTATCCCGAAACAATGTCAAAGGAAGAGGTTTTTATTGCCGCCACTGAGGAGCATAAAATCAAAGAGGATTGGGCACGTATACCTGATGGCAAGTATTATCTTTCCCAAACGGTAAAGGGGTTTGGGAAGGTCACTGCAACAATGATCGTCTCTGATGGCAAGCTCTCAGTTGAAAAAGGTAGCATATGTGCTCCAACTAAGGAGGGGTGGGTGCCTGAGGCGAGAAAGAACGCCCAAATAAAGGACAACACGCTAATTGAAACAGCAGACGCGAATTCCCCCTCTACTGCCGGTTGGATTGCATTAGGACACTCCAACAATGGATGGTCAGTTTGGAAGGACGCCAATGGGCAACCCATTGATATTTACAGAAAATAATACTACAGCGCTCTCTGCCGGTCAATCGACAGAAAGCGCTGTTCTCGTTAGGCATACAATATTACAGTTTTTTGATGGGGGAGTTGTAATTTGTTTGCAATAATTAAAAGTATACTTATAATTATTGTTGACTAAAATGAAAATAACGGGTATAATATCATTGAAAGGAGGCAAGATTTATGGCTATTACAAGCAAGGAAAGCATCTTAAAAGTGCTCACTGCGTTCAATCCATGGTGGAAGACCGGAGCAGTAAACCCAAAGATGACCAAGTCTTATAAGCGGTTTGCCTTTTACGAAGCAATGAAACGGTTAGATCAAACAGATATTCGCCGTACTGTTGTGCTCACAGGCACAAGGCGAGTAGGGAAAACTACGATCCAATATCAGATGATCCAGACTCTTTTGGAACGAGGAATAGCGCCGCAAAAGATTGTGTTTATTTCTATGGATCATCCTATGTTGAAACTCAGTGGTGTGAATGATGTTTTAGAGAGTTATCACGAAAACATTTATGCAGAGCAAGATGTGTACTACTTTTTCGACGAAATACAGTATGCACAGGATTGGGATAAATGGCTCAAGTACATTTACGATAACCAACCTGATACAAACGTGATTGCCACAGGCTCAGCAAGTCCTGCGCTGATCAAAGGAAATCAGGAAAGCGGTGCAGAAAGATGGACTGCAATTCAAGTTCCAACAATGTCCTTCTATGAGTATTGCGAAATCCTGAATTTAGATCGACCGGAGTTGCCTAAAACCTTTAAGGCAACGCAAATGCTTCAGATGACACAGCAGGATCGCACAAAAATTATGATACAGTTATCAAAGGTGCAGAATCACTTTAACAGGTATTTGCAGGTTGGAGGTTTCCCAGAGCTGGCGTTGGCAGATAATGACATTATGGCGCAACAAATTATGCGCGAAGATGTCGTAGATAAGGTTCTCAAAAGGGATCTGCCTTCTTTGTACAATATCCGCAACGCCACAGAGTTGGAACGTATTTTTCTTTATCTGTGCAATGTGTCCTCTGAAATCGTATCTATCGATGCCGTTGCCAAGGAACTCAGTGGTGTTTCCCGCCCTACCGTAGAAAACTATATCCAGTATTTAGAAAGTGCCAATCTGATATATCAGAGTTGGCCGGTGGATATGGCTGGTAAGCGCGTGCTGAAGTCTAAGCCAAAAATCTACATCGCAGATGCCGCTATCCGTAATGCTGTATTGATGGACGACTCGCTACTAACAGATCCTGTGGAGATGGGCAAAATTGTGGAAACAGCGATATATAAGCATGTAGCAGCTTTTTATTATCAAAAAGCGACATCTGTTGGTTATTTCCGTGGCGGTAAGAAGAATAAAGAAATTGATATTGTAGTGGACTATCATAACGCAGCAAACATCCTGATTGAAGTCAAGTATCGTGAGGGTGCACCTATTTCCGATGATGATGCAATTTCTGAATTGTGTACAGAAGCATCTGCGGCGATTGTTGTAACGAAAACTGCATCTGATTTTGGCGTTCACAACACAAAATCCGGTAAGGATATGCTCCGTATTCCTGCATTTGCATTCCTTTACTTACTGGGTCACGCTGAAAAAAACGGCTACAAAGGAATTGACTAGATACAGCATATATCGCACCGCGAAGCGGTATATCGCAAATCCCGCAAGGGATTTATATCGACGCGAACAAAAATCGCTCGGATGGGTGGCGATTTTGTCGATATGTTGCTTCGCAACTCGATATTTTTGCTGTTGGCAAAATCGATATATGGCTACGCCATTCGATATGATATAAATCCTCGTTTGCG
>JAGASJ010000027.1 GCA_017621795.1 Oscillospiraceae bacterium
AAATGGCTTGCTGCGCAAGATATTTTGACTTACGGCACAACGCGCCCCGCTCGAGTATCTGTATACACATCGGGGGCGCGTTGCTTGTCTTTGGCGCTTCTTTGACCTCTGCAGTCTGTCAAAAAACAAGTTTTTTGACAGACTGAACAAAGTGCAGGCGTGTTGTTTGCAACACGCCTGCACTTTGTTATGCATTGTAGCCGTTGGGGTTTTGGCTCTGCCAACGCCAGGAGTCTCTGCACATATCCGTCAGATCCTTGGTCGCCTTCCAGCCCAGCACTTCTGCGCTCTTTTTGGGGTCGGCATAGCAGGTAGCCAAGTCGCCGGGACGGCGGTCAGTAATCTGATAAGGCACATCTACGCCGTTGGCCTGCTTGAAGGCCTTGACCATATCCAGCACGCTGTAGCCGCTGCCGGTGCCCAAATTAAACACTTCACAGCCCTTGTGTGCCAAAACATACCGCACCGCCGCCACGTGGCCGCGGGCCAGGTCTACCACGTGGATATAGTCCCGCACGCCGGTACCGTCGTGGGTATCGTAATCGTTTCCGAAAACGCTCAGCTTCTCCCGACGGCCAACAGCCACCTGGGTAATATAGGGCATCAGGTTGTTGGGAATGCCACGGGGATCTTCGCCGATGCGGCCGCTTTCGTGGGCACCGATGGGGTTAAAGTACCGCAGAAGCACCACGCTCCAATTCTGATCGGCGTGGGCCATACCGCCCAAAATCTGCTCGGTCATATACTTGGTCCAGCCGTAGGGGTTGGTGCAGTTGCCGGTACGGCTGCTTTCCCGCAGAGGCATTTCGTTATCCCCGGTGTAAACGGTGGCAGAGGAGGAGAAAATAATATTCTGCATGCCCACCTCTTCCATCACCTTGGTCAGCACCAAGGTGGAATTTAAGTTGTTATCATAGTACAGCCAGGGCTTTTCTACGCTTTCGCCTACAGCCTTCAAGCCGGCAAAATGGATGACACAGCCGATTTCGTTCTCTGCAAAGATCTTTCTCAGCAGGGCATCGTCACGCACGTCTCCCTGATAGAATTTGACCTTTTTGCCGGTCAGCTCCTCCACACGGTTTAAGCTCTCGGCATTGGAGTTGCACAGATTGTCCACCACAACAACACCGTAGCCTTCGTTCAAAAGCTCCACGCAGGTATGAGAGCCAATATAGCCTGCGCCGCCGGTAACCAAAACATTCATTACAAGATCCTCCTTAAAAATGCCCATTTTTTGGGATTATACTTTAAGTGCATTGTAGCACAGGCATCCCAAATTTGCAACCGTTTCCTTCCTTTTTCTCAGATGCCGCCCTGGGAATATGAGGCGGTCTTAAAAGTATATGAAGGGCACATTCCGGCGCGTATTCCTCAAAATACGCAATAAGGAACGGCACACAGGCCAATGTCACTTCGTTAAGCCTCATTGTCATTCCGAGCCAGTGCGCACACTGGCGTGGGAATCTCAAAGTATAGCGTTGTACACTGAGATTGCCACACCAGTGACACGGTCACTGGTTCGCAATGACACAAACTTAATGGCATCGGGCACACAGGCCGTTCCCTACGGTTTTACGATCTAATCGTTATTTTTTGGGGGCGCCTCAAAATGAATGAGGCGCCCCCGCATTTATTGGTTTTGAGCTGATTTATGGGATCTTTACAGCTTAGTTGGCTGCGAAGAACACCAGACCGTACTTCAGATTGGCAATTTTCACATAATTGCGGATCATCTGCTTGGTTGCACCGGCAGTGCCCATATAGACGTCGCCGCCGGATGTGGTGGTGGTCATGGTGATGCCGCCATTCTCGTTATTGGAGGCGACCCACTCAGCCTTGGTATCGCTCAGAGTCAGGGTGTGGTTTGCATAGTCGCCAACAGACAGATACTGGTCACCGTACTTGATGTAGTAGGTGTTTGCTTTACCGCTGACAGCTTCCAGAACAACCGCAACACCCAGGTTGGAGGTTGCAGTGGTGGACAGAACGCCATCCTTGAATGCATAGCCGGTAGTACTCAGTCTGCCGTAGCTCAGAGAGCCAGACCACACGTGGTAAGGTGCAGCGGTGAAGTCATAAGGTGTGCTACCGTTGACATAGGATTCCAGATAACCTGCCATAAAGTAGGTGCCTGCGCTCAGTTCCTCAACTGTGCTTACCATGCCTGTTTTTTCAGCAGGAGGTGCATCGGGATTCTCGGGCTCGTCGGGATCGACGGGATTTTCGGGTTCATCAGGGGTGTCGGTGTTGCCGGACTCGCCCAAAATACCCTGGTCAATGACGTAGAAGCTCAGCTGGAACTGGTCGTCGGTTGCTGCAGAGCTGGAATTGTAGGAACTCCAGTTATCCTTGCTTGCAAACCATTCCATTATATTGCCACGGCCGGTGTTCTTTACATTGAACAGGGTGCCGCCCAGTGCAATCAGTTCCCACTTGTCGTTTTCTGCGCCCAGGTTCATGCTGGAGTATTCAGCCGCCAAGCCAATGTTCTTGCCACCGTTTGCAAAGCTGTATGTGCCGTCGTTGTTCACGGTCACAGTCCAAATTTCTGCATCGCCGTAGCCGCTTACCTTGCCACCGTCAACAGTGATATCCACGCCCTTGTTGTAGTAAGAGCCTGCGGTAACCTTATCTGCAGACAATGCCTTATTGTAGGCAGGAGCAAAAATGACTACCTTGTCGCCGTTCTTCAGGCCGGTAACTGCAGGAGCATCGGGCTCATCGGGAGTGTCGGGG
>JAGASJ010000028.1 GCA_017621795.1 Oscillospiraceae bacterium
AGGAGGAAAACAGAATGAAGCAAGCAAAGACCCCGACCCCTGCACCCATGAAGATTGATGTCAAAATCTTCATGGCAAAAAAGGACGGCCCTGTCCTTGCAAACGCAAGCGTTAATCTCAACGACTGCTTTGCAATCAAGGGTATTCAGATTCGGGAGGGAAAGAATGGCGCCTTTGTCTCTATGCCCAGCTATAAATCCGGGAATGAGTATAAAGACTACTGCTTTCCCTGCACGAAGGAGTTCAAGCGCGAGTTTGATGAAGCCGTGCTGGACGCCTACCATCAGCAGTTATCCCAGAAGGATGGGATGCAAAAGGACGAAGCACCGACGCCGGAGGAGGCAAAAGCGCGTCAGGGGCTCGCCATGACGATGTAACAAAAAGGAGGAAAAGAACATGATGAAACGTGTATCTGCCATCTGTGTCCTGGTTCTTGTGCTGACCATGACACTCGTCCCTACCGCATCTGCGGTATCTATGCCTGATTCCAGCACAGCGAATGAAGCTGTAGAGGTTTGTTATCCCTCTGCCATCACCCGCAGTGAAGATGGCACCGAACTTCGTAAGATGTATGATCTGAGTCCCGAAGACGATCCCGCGGGCATCCCTCGCTCTGACTTCGAGCAGGATGGTTTCCATTACACTCTGGTAGAACTGCTGGAGCAGGAACTGCCTGAATATGAGGAGCGCCAGCACACGGAAACTGTTACTCTGGAGAGCAAAAAGAAGGACATGGAGTCCGTTCTGGCTCTGCTGCCCCAGGAACGTGAATTCATCACCGATGACGGCTTTGTTGGTACCCTGAAAGTCCAGCTGGACACCGTCCGTGTGGAAGTCGCTGGTTACGGCAGCTCCACCAAGGAAATCTCCGCCACCCGCAGCTACCCCAACCTGATCAGTCAGGATATCCAGTACATCCCCAAGACCATCGAGGATAACGGCAAGACCCTGACCCTCCAGAATATCGACTGGCAGACTGACAACACCGCCAGCATGGATGGCTACGCACTTGCGGACAGATATACCGCAGTTGCCACCTACACCGGCAGCGCTACCAGCAGTTATGTGAAAGGCTATACCGTAACTGCTGACTACACCGGAACTGTTAGCAAAATCGCTCTGGACAAGGTTCGCTATGTTGCCATCTATGAAGGCGAGGCCATCGAACCTGTTATTGTCGAGACTCCTGAAGCTCCTGTTACATTTCAGTGGGTCTATGTCCTGGTGCCTCTGGGTGTGATCGCGGCCGCGGGCATTGGTATCGGCATTGCCATCCTGCTCAAGCGCCGTAAGGAAAATGAAGATACTGAAGAGGAGGAAACAGAATGAAGAAGCTGAAGAACCTGCTCCTGTTGGCCTGTGTAACGGCATCTCTGGCCGTGCCTGCTAACGCTGCCGGTCTGGAGTACAGCTTCGATGGTGCGGACGGACCGGACTACGCATCCGCTACATCCATTGAAGTGATCCATACCGCAAATGGCGGAGCCAGAGCCAATGTGGACATCAGTAAAAACGCAGCCTTGATCCCGCCCGCATTCGGAAGCGCCAGCATGGACGCTTTGAATACTGGCATGTATCTGACCCCCAATCTCGCTCCCGGCGGTATGGCAGTGGGAACGGTCAATGGCTCCAATGCCATTGTGTATCCGCCCATCTACTCCGGTAATATCATTATCCCCGGCAATTCTACGGTCATCTCTTCCGGCTACACTGAAGTGACGGATGACCTGTACTATTCCGCAGGTCATCTCGGTACGCTGAAGATCCCGGAATTGGGCCTTTCTGTCCGCATCTATCAGGGAACCGGCAGTTCTACGCTGGCCAAGGGCGTAGGCCACTTTACCGAAACCAGCATCTGGGACGGCAATGTGGCGCTGGCAGCCCATAACCGTGGAGCCAACGACTACTTCGGAGAGATCCACACGCTGGATCTGGGCGATACCATTAAGCTGACTACGAAGCTGGGAACCAGAACCTATGAAGTGTTCTCTGTTTCTAAGGTCAGCGAAACTGACCGCAGCGCCCTTGCGTCTTCCACAGAGAATATGTTGACACTGTATACTTGCGTGAGAAATCAGCGTGATTTGCGCTGGTGTGTGCAGGCGGTGGAGAAATAATGTTGAAACTGCTTCGTTTCAAAGCCTTTCTTTCTCCACATTCATTTCAGATTCCCGTAGCTTTCTGTTTCCTTTCCGGGTATTGTGATGTTGCAAAACCGGAGGTAAGCGTATGACGCTCCGGGAATTCATAGCATGGCATCCGGGTCAGGCGCTGGATGTGATGACTCCAGAGGGCAGAGCCTTTCTCGAGCCCAACCACATTCAAAGCCTGTTGAACGGAAAGGCTGTGATTGTATGTGCCAATGGACCAAAGAAAGCATCGCTTGTGGATGCGGACCAAATGCTGGGTTACTATGTGATCTCGGCTTATCCGACCCATAACCTTGTGCGTCTGAATGTCACCTATGATCCCATCGAGCGTCAGGAAGCAAGATACTCCGAATTGATTCAGAGGAGGTTATCTTTATGATGAGAAACGGAAAGAACATTGCCTTGATCCTGACCGGCATGGTGCTGGGAACGACACTGACTGGTGGTGCGGTCGCTGCGGGGCTGGTGGCCGAACCTACATGGAACCCCATCTTCGTAGATGGCGTACAGGTCGAAATGGAAGCATACCGCATCGGAGGCCACAACTATGTGAAACTGCGGGACATTGGTGAGAAAGTCGGTTTCAATGTCTATTGGGATGATGGAGTGCAGGTTGACAGTGATGCAGCTTACACCGGAGTCAAACCAGACGAGGAAAGAAGCACAGCAGAAAAGGCGGAGTCCAACCAGGTGCAGGAGGAACCTGCTCCGACGGAAACCACGGTTGATGTTGATGAACTTCGATACGAAATGGTTCAGCTGGTCAACGATATCAGACGGGAGAACGGTTTAACGGAACTGACGGTCAATCAGTCCCTCATGGCTGCGGCACAAGAATGTTCCGGTGGGCTGTATACCTCCCATAAGAATCGTGTGGAGTGTGAATCAGTAGCAACTCATGGATACCCCCATGGATTCGGGTCCAATCTGGCAGTGCTGGTCGGGACTGCGCCCACCAGAATTCCGGAAAAAGCAGTTTCAAACTGGGAGAATTCGCCTGGTCACTATCAGACGATGATTGATCCGGACTGTGACAGTATCGGAGTAGGAATCACCATCGACAATGGTAGAGCCTTCTGCTACATGTTCGCAGGCAATCCTAATTCCTACAATCCCTACAGCTAAACACACACTCACGCAAGGCCGTTCAGCAAGTGCTGGACGGCTTTATTTGTCGCTATTTACTCTGTGAAGAGGGAGCCGAGATAGATGTACTCGGCTCCCGCAATCTTTTCAAATGAAAGGAGAAAATGAATCATGAAAAAGAGAAAAAGTCTCTTTACCCGCATGACAGCCATGCTGCTCACGCTGGTCTGTGTTCTCGGACTGTTTCCCGCAACAGCGGGTGCGGCTGTATGGGCACCCGCAACTGACCCCAATGAAATCAAACTGGAGCGCTTCGGTATGTCCGGCGTGTCCTATGAATCCGACCACCTTGGCAAATGCACCCTGCATCAGATGTACTACGATGTAGCTGGTACCAGCGTTGTCGGCTTCTGCGGCGAAAAAGGCCGCGGTATGGGCAACTCCCTGATCGGTCAGACCTGGGGCAACCGGAAGGAAATTACTGATCCTTCCGTCCGTATCATGATGGCTTATTACTACGCACATTCCACTGGCGTCTTTACGGATCAGGCGGAAGCACTTGGCGTGGACACCATCTGGGATGCTGGCTATACCTGGTACATGAATGCCTGGGTACAGGCTATCGTGTGGCGCTATAAGGAAGGTATGTTTGCCAATCCTGTTGTCGCGGCCGCAGAAGAGCTGATGGCAGTCTACAATGTGCTGGAAGGTACCAACTATGATGACATCGACGATAAGCTGAATGGTTCTTCTTTCCGTGACAGAACCCAGTATATCTTCGACCTTGGCAATCAGGGTGTCTGGGGCGACTGTGAGGTGTATGAGTATACCTTCACTGGCGCAGGCTCCAGCCATCATCCTGCCAATACGGTCCAGTCTGTCATGCTGGGTGAATTGAGCATCGTGGAGGAGCAGTACAAACTGATCGTCAAGAAAGTCGATGCAACGAATCCCACCAAGGGTCTGCCCGGCGCAAGATTCCATGTGGAATCCACGAACAGCTCCTTCTCCAAGGACATCGTGACCGGTGCCGACGGCACTGCCACGATCTTTCCGTTGGAAGCTGGTACCTATGCTGTGACAGAAACCTACGCACCCGATGGATATGAGATCGACAATGCCGGTCCCGAATATGTAGTTCTGCCCAGCAACGGCAGCAAGACCGTTACGGTGACTTTCACCGACACCCCTATCGTCACCGCAAGCGGCAGCATCCGTAAGGTGGATGCCGATGATCCCACCCGTGGTCTGGCTGGCGCTGTCATCAAGATCGAGGGTGTGGACAACAACTTCACCGGCACTTACACCACCGGCGCTGGTGGTGCGCTGACTGGTGTGCCTTGGAGCACTATGCCCATCGGCAGCTACACCGCAACTGAAGTGACTGCTCCCGAGGGCTATACCATCAGCGATGATGCCGACAAGGTCAAGCAGGAGTTTTACTGGGATGGCAAGAAGGAAGTCTCCCTGACTTTCGAGAATGACGCAAAGGTAAAGATCCAGCTGATCAAGAAGGATGAGGGTGATAACCCCCAGTCCGGTGCAGTATTCAACATCATTAAGGACGGTCAGGTCATCGGTTCCGAGGCAACTGACCGCTCCGGCAAGATCACCGTTCCCAATGTGACTGAGGGCATGTATGCCTTCGTGGAAGTTTCCGCTCCCGCAGGTTATGCCAGACTCCTGGACCCCGTCATCGCCCATGTGGATCAGAAGACGGTGAATGGAGGCGGTACGATTACCGTTACCGCATCCAACAAGAAGCTGCCTGACCTCCAGATTCTGAAGCTGGACGAACAGACCAAAGAGCCTGTTGCCAACACCACCTTCGAGGTAAAGGGCATCCATTATGGCTTCCATGAGGATGTTACCACCAATGCCCAGGGCATTGCCAAACTGACCGGCATCCCTGTGGACAGCTATGAGGTCACTGAAAAAGCTGTTCCCGTTCCTTATGTGATCGGTGAGGAGCCTACCCAGACCATCTATCTCGGCCCTGGCGCAGATCAGCAGCTCATCTTCGAGAACTTGAAAGAGCCTCTGCTGACAATCAAGAAGATTGAGGCCGGAAGCACCGATACCGTGATTCCCGGTACTGTCTTCACTGTGGAGGGCATCGATAACGATTACAAGGCAGATTGGACTACCGGCGAGGATGGCACGGTTTCCAAGCGTGTCGCACCTGGCACCTATAAGATTACCGAGAAGTCCGTTCCCGCACCTTATTATCTGCCCGATAACGATGCGGATCGCGTCCAGACCATCAGTCTGAATGCAGGCGATGAAAAGGAACTGGTATTCAAGAACTACAAGATGCCTCAGCTGACCATCTACAAGGAGGACAGCGTGGCTGGCGCTCCTGTGGAGGGCGCAAAGTTCCATGTGACTTATACCAGCAACGGCGAATCTGCCGAAGCACCCGCCACCATTGACTTTGGTTATCTGTATACCAATGCCAACGGTGAGATCCTTGTCCATGATCAGGGCAAGCGCCTCTATCCCGGTGAGTACACCGCAACCGAAGTGGAGCCTGCTCCCGGTTTCCAGATGAAGGAGCCTTCTACCCAGAAGGTCATTCTCCACGGCAGC
The DNA here is from genome assembly GCA_017621795.1 of Oscillospiraceae bacterium. Taxonomy (GTDB): domain Bacteria; phylum Bacillota; class Clostridia; order Oscillospirales; family Oscillospiraceae; genus Faecousia. The sequence goes on from JAGASJ010000028.1 coordinate 5,826, forward strand.
GAGAGCAAGACTCTGACCTTCCAGAACGAACCCCTCAATGCCATTATCGTTGAGAAGTACGACAGCGTCACCAAGCAGGCTCTGCCCGGTGCATCTTTCGTCCTTCGTTATCTGGGTGGTACTTCCGGTACCGGTGGTACCATCATCGGCCAGAAAGTAACCGGTAAGAACGGTACTGCTATCTGGACTGGCCTGAAGGCCGGCACCTACATTCTGGAGGAAGTCGACCCCGCAGATGGCTACAGCATCCTCCAGTCCTCTGAAACCATCTATCTGGCGGACAGCGGTGAGCAGAGTGTTGTCACCGTTCGTTTTGAAAATGCCCCTGACGGTATCCTGCTGGTGCGTAAGGTTTGCTCCGTCAACCCCAGCATCACCCTCCAGGATGCGGAATTTAAGATCACCTATGCGGACGGTCAGCTGATTGGCGATTCCAACGGTATTTACCGCACCGATGAAAATGGTGAGATCCGCATCGAGGGACTGAAACCCGGCAAGAGCGTTGTGGTCACCGAGACTAAGGCTCCTGATGGCTTCATCATCGATACCCAGTCTCAGGCCATTCAGATCAAGGAAGGCCGCACCGTTACGCTGACCTTCAAGAACCAGCCCAAGGGTCAGCTGATCATCCAGAAGCGCGACAGCGTTACCAACCAGCCTCTGTCTGGCGCAGAATTCCGTGTCACCACTGCTGCTGGCTGTGAAGTCGGTCTGGATGGTGTCATTGGCACCTCCACTCTGACCCAGAACGGCATCTTCACCACCGATGGTGAAGGCGAGATCCGCCTGACCAATCTGGCTCCCGGTGCTTATGTCATCACGGAGCTGAAGGCTCCCGCAGGCTATGTCATCGACCAGCCTTCCACCAATGTGGTGATTGGAGCCAATGGCGATACCCAGACGGTAGTCATCAAGAACTCCCCCAAGGGCAGCCTTGTCATTGTGAAGAAGGATGCCAGCAGCAACAAACCTCTGGAGGGCGTTGAATTCACCGTCACCACTTCCAGCGGTAAGTTTGTCTCCAATGCAGAGGGCCAGATCTCCAGCAACGGTGTCTACTACACCGACGAGAACGGTCAGATCACCATCACTGGTCTGGAGCCTGACACCTACATCGTGAAGGAAACCCAGGCGCTTCCTGGCTATGTGCTGGACAGCACTCCCCAGACTGTGGTGGTAAACACCAACGACACCCAGACCCTGACCTTCTGGAACAAGCAGGCTGGAGCATTGGTCATCAATAAGCTGAGTTCCGATAAGAAGACCCCCTTGGAAGGCGTTGTCTTCAAGGTCACCACTGCTACCGGTGAGTTTGTCCCCGATGAGGGTGGCAAGATTTCCAGCAACGGCCTGTACTACACCGATGAGAATGGCCAGATCATCATCAACGGTATCACCGGTACGCTGGTTGTGACGGAGGTGGAAACCATCCCCGGCTACACCATCGACGAAGCTACCAGAACCCAGACCGTAGTGGTCAATCCCGACGATACCCAGAGCCTGTATTTTTACAATGACCCCATTGGCGGCGTGGAGATCATCAAGGTCAATGCGGCTGACACCAGCAAGCGCATCCCTAATACCACCTTCGAGATCCGCAAGGCTGGTGATGATGCCCTGGTGGATACTGTAACTACCGATCAGAATGGCCGAGTGTTCCTTTCTCTGGTAAATGGAAACTACTATGCCGTGGAGATTGAAGCGGCAGATGGCTACCAGCTGGATTCCACTCCTCACTACTTTGAAGTGAAGGACGGCAAGACATCCAAGCTGACTGTGAAGAACAGTGCCGAGTCCGGCATCCTCATCCATAAGATCGACAGCAGCACTGGTGACGGCATCTATGGTGTGACCTTCCTGCTGTATGACTCCGGCAAGAATCCTATCGACCAGTTCACCTCTGATCAGGAGGGTTGGGTGCGGATTACCGGCCTCACAGCAGGTGAGTACTATCTGCGAGAGCTGGAGCCTGCCGATGGCTATCTGGCGGATACGCAGCTGAAGCGTGTCATCGTGAAGTCCGGCACCACCACGGAGATCGAATGGGAAAACACTTCTGTAACCGGCCAGATCCAGATCACCAAGACCTCCGAGGACTACAACAGCATGAATGGCTGGCCTGCCGGTACCGCTATTCCCAACACCGTCTTTGAAATCTACAATGCCAAGACCAACAAGCTGGTTGATACGGTGAAGACCAATAAGAACGGTGTTGCCATCAGTAAGCCTCTGCCTCTGGGGCGCTACAAGGTGATTGAGTCTCAGTCCGCTGACTTCTACGGTCTGGATAAGACTCCCATTGAGGTGGAGATTGAGTTTGCCGGTCAGGTGGTCAAGGCAGCTATGACCAACAAGAGCCTCTATACCAATGTCAGCATCAAGAAGACTGGTTATGTGGAAGTCATGCCCGGCCAGACTATCCGCTATGACTTCTCCAACATTGCCAATAACTCCACTTCCGCGCTGACCTCTTTCTACTGGAGAGATAACCTGCCCAGCGCAGTTCGTCTGGACAAGATCATCACCGGAACCTACAATGCCCCCGGTAACTACCGCATCGTTTTCAAAACCAACTACACCGGCGACAGCTACAGAGTTCTGGCCGATAATCTGAATACCATGCAGAACTATGTGCTGGATGCGTCTCCCGCAGCTCTGGCACTGGCAGCCGGTGAATATGTCACTGAGTTCATGGTAGTGTTTGGCGTGGTGCCCTCCAACTTCCGTCAGGTGGAAGCCCCCAAGGTCTACTGCAACACGGTGAGTTGGCTGACTGGCGGAACTCAGTTCACAAATCAGGCCGATGTAGGCGGCGTGTATAACGGTCAGTGGATCATGGCAACCACTCGTTGGGTAACCAGAGTCTACAAGCCTGCTGCACCCCTGCCTCGCACTGGCTATTAATCCTATCAACAAACAGAGGGCCATCCGAAAGGGTGGCCCTCCGCTATTTGGAGGTGAATCCTATGGCATATGTATCTCTCGCAGATACCCCCACAGAACTCTATCACTACACGAAACGAGAGAATCTGGAGAAAATCCTGGACGATGGCCGGATTCGGAGATTCGGTGACCGGGAAAGCTGGTTCTGCCAGTCGTTGGATGACATGTTGGAGTTGATGAAAGCGACTGTTATGCAGGAAGGAAAACCGTACATCAAGGTAGGCGGCAGAATCGGGTATTACCCTGAATTCAACCCGGAAGACTATGTGATTCTGAAACTGATTCCTCGCTGGCAAAGTGGAGAATGGGTGCGCTGGATGCAGGAGGTGCCGGACGATTCGCCGCAGGAATTCAAGGATGCCGCATACAGCTTCAGTATGCTGAAAGTTGGTTTCCGCGGTGACTTGAAGTTCCAGAAAGATCCCGAAGTGATTGAAGTCGCAGAGCTGCTTCAACAGGAAATGAAACAAGAAGCTCCGGTGCAGAGCCAGAGCATGAAAATGAGTTATTGAGGAGGAATAAGAAATGTGTCGCAAAAAAGTATTACGCGTTGCCTCCGTCGTCCTGATTCTGACGTTTCTCTGCTGCGTCCCTGCTCTGGCCGCAGGCACCACAGGAGATGTAGCAGGAGCAGTGGAACAAACTTGGAAGGATGCGGCAACACAGATCAAAACCGTCGTTGACAATGTCGTCTTTCCTGCACTGGATATGATCCTTGCCATTGCCTTCTTTGGTAAGGTCGCCATGTGCTATTTCGACTATCGCAAGCATGGCCAATTTGAATGGGCGGGTCCCGCCATTCTGTTTGCCTGCCTGGTATTCACTATGACTGCGCCTCTGTACATCTGGGGCATCATCGGTATTTGAGGTAAGCTGTGAATTTCTTTCAGCAAGAGCTCCGCAAAATCGTGGGTCCCAGATATCCTGACGCAACTTACATTGGGCGAGTCTGCTATGTGTATCTGAGCGCACGGCGACGAGCAAAGATCCAGATTGTCTCCTGGGGAAAAGCCAATGTCTATAATGCGATCCAGCTTTCCATTCTGGATTGTTGCGATAAAAAGCTGGACAGCATGGTTCTTCGTTTTAATGATGCAATAGGATATGTGCGATGCAGTAATCCCTATGTGCAGAGGCATGG
>JAGASJ010000029.1 GCA_017621795.1 Oscillospiraceae bacterium
GCACTGAACTTGGTGCGCTCTGCCATGGAACCGGATACAATGGTAGCAGAGGTGGCACAGAATACGGTCTGGAAAATGGCGAATGCCCATAGGGGAACGCCGCTGGGAAGGGCGTGGCTGTAATCCTTCATAATGCCGGGATCCAGCCATCCAATGATGGAACTGCCTACACCGAACATGATGCCAAAGCCAAACAGCCAGAAGCAGGGTGTGCCAATACAGAAGTCCATCAGGTTTTTCATCAGAATGTTGCCGGTGTTTTTGGCCCGGGTGAATCCGGCTTCACACAGGGAAAAACCTGCCTGCATGAAGAAAACCAACGCAGCACCCAGCAGTACCCAAATAGTGTTTACAGAACTCAATGTCATAATACTTATCTCCTTGTTCTCAATTCCAATCATCGTTGCCATCCAGGAGGAGTGGTCAGCTCCTCCCATGGCCCGCCCGGGGCGGGAAATGGCAAACAACGAAAAGGGCTAATTTATGGTCAATGTTTAATCCCAAGCGGTTGTGTTCAGTGTGTATTCGCAGGTCCAGTCTTCCCCTTGGGAATAGAATGCCTTTTCGTACAGCGGATCCATCTCTACAGGAGCAAGCTGCATTTCATGACGGCTTCTTCCCAGACAGAATTCTACTGTCTGCATTATTTTTTCTTGTTGCATAACCTGACTCCTTCCATAGTGCTACTCGCATCTTAGAAAATATCGGGATTATTCCAATTCGTTTTCCTTAACAAACTCACGAATGAGGCTGTAAATATCTTCTTTACATTCACACCAAATCGTATTCCAATCAACATCATGTGCGGTATGCGGCCGATGCTGTATTTTTGCTGCCATAATTAAGGAGCAAAACAGTGACTTTGCGGACATTTCCCACGGATCTCCGTTCTCGTCCTTACCAAACACACGAACATCAGCATCAACAGTCTGAACAAGCTTCGAAAAGCGCTCAACATCACTGCCAGTAGTTAATTCAATCGGTACTCTCATAACACGCCTCCAATCATTATCGAACACCAAACAGCAATTCGCCGTAGGTGGGGAACGGCCAGTACTTTTCGGCAGTCAGCGTTTCCGCTTCATCTGCCAGGGCACGAAGCTGTGCCATTTGAGGTAGAATCGTATCCCGGATGGACACAGACTCCTCCTGCACATCGGCTGCACGATTCAGCCCCAGAACAGCTGTTTCCAGTACTTCCGTCTGTGTCGCGATCTGATCTGTCAGAGCAGACAGCTTTGTGATCAGACCGGTTTCATAGCTGCAAACAACACCGGGAGCAGCAGCTTTCTTTGCGGCAACTCCACCTGCCAGCTCAGCCGTATAGCTCTGCACAGCGGGCAGGATTTGCTTTTTTGCCATATCCACCATGGTATTTGCCTCAATGGTGACTGTCTTGCAATAGTTCTCCAGCTGGATCTCACAACGAGACCGCAACTCTGCCATACTGAACACGCCGTGACCTGTGAGCATCTTCACATTCTTTTCATCCAGAATGTGGGGAATACAATCGGGTGTGGTACGGTAGTTGCACAAACCGCGTTTCTCAGTTGCTTCCTTGATCCAGGCTTCGTTATAGCCATTGCCGTTGAAGATAATGCGCTTGTGATCCTTAATGGTCTTGCGGATCATCTCGTGAAGCCTCGTCTCAAAATCTTCTGCGCCTTCCAGACGGTCTGCGTAGATCTTCAAAGACTCTGCCACCGCTGCATTGAGCATAATGTTGGCACAGGCAATGGAGTTGGAAGAACCCAGCATACGGAACTCAAATTTATTGCCGGTGAACGCAAAGGGGGAGGTGCGGTTACGGTCAGTGGTGTCCTTGGGGAATCTGGGCAGAACATCAACGCCCAGCTTCATATTGGTTTTCTTAGCTCCTTCGTAAGGTTTATCGCTTTCAATGGCATCCAGAATCGCCGTCAGCTCATCGCCCAGGAAGATGGAAACCACGGCAGGAGGCGCTTCATTCGCGCCCAGCCGGTGATCGTTGCCTGCGGTTGCCACGGAAATACGCAGCAGATCCTGATAGTCGTCCACTGCCTTGATGACCGCACACAGGAACAGCAGGAACTGGGCATTTTCATAAGGCGTTTCACCGGGGGATAGCAGATTCACACCGGTATCCGTTGCCATAGACCAGTTATTGTGCTTACCAGAACCGTTAACCCCGGCAAAGGGCTTCTCGTGTAACAGACACACAAGGCCGTGCGAGGCCGCGACCTTCTGCATAATCTCCATGGTCAGCTGGTTGTGGTCGGTAGCAATATTGGTGGTGGTATAAATGGGAGCCAGTTCGTGCTGCGCGGGAGCTACCTCGTTATGCTCCGTCTTTGCCAGGATACCCAGCTTCCACAGTTCCTTGTTCAGATCCTCCATAAATGCCGCTACCCTGGGCTTGATTACACCAAAGTAGTGATCATCCATTTCCTGCCCCTTGGGCGGCTTGGCACCAAACAGGGTCCTGCCGGTATAGATCAGATCCTTGCGCTGCTCATACAGTTCTTTGGATACCAGGAAGTATTCCTGTTCGGGACCTACGGAAGTATGAACACACTTTACATCCGTGTTGCCAAAGAGCTTCAGAATCCGCATTGCCTGCCGGTTCAGTGCTTCCATAGATCGCAGCAGAGGGGTCTTCTTATCCAGCGCTTCTCCGCCGTAGGAGCAAAAGGCTGTGGGAATACACAGTGCCTTATCCTTGATGAAAGCATAGGACGTAGGATCCCAGGCGGTATAGCCCCTGGCCTCAAAGGTTGCACGCAGGCCACCGGAGGGGAAGGAAGATGCATCCGGCTCACCCCTGATCAGCTCCTTGCCGGAAAAGTCCATAATCACACCGCCATCCGGAGCCGGGGTAATGAAGCTGTCGTGCTTTTCTGCGGTAATGCCGGTAAGGGGCTGGAACCAGTGGGTAAAATGGGTAGCACCGTTAGCGATTGCCCATTCCTTCATAGCCGCTGCGACTGCGTCGGCAACACTGGGATCCAGCTTTGTGCCCCGCTGGATCGTTTTATGCAAAGACCGGTAGACATTCGAGCTCAGCTTTGCTTTCATAACACGCTCGTCGAATACCAGACAGCCAAAGTAATCAGAAATAGTTTCCATAGTGAACGCTCCTTTTCAAATAAAATGTGCGGAAAATCAAAAAAGGCAATGGCGTCTATGGGCCGAAAGCCCAAAGACGCCATTGCCTTTGCACGATTGCATTTTACACCCACTACGGGCATTTGTCAACACCTTGCACAAAAAATATTTTTTGTTTTAGGCAGGTTGACAAATGTTTGCAGAAGGAATATAATACACACGATGAGCAAAGGCGTTCATCAGAGGTATTTTTTGCCTCTGTGAATGCCTTTGCTCATTTTTTATTCTAATTTCAAAGCTGAGAGGATGAGGAAAATGAAACCAGAAGGTCAAGTGCGGA
>JAGASJ010000030.1 GCA_017621795.1 Oscillospiraceae bacterium
GGCACGGTGTCAAGCTGGCACTTGGTCATACTGTGGAAGGGTTTGAGGAGAAAAACGGCGGCGTGGATGTACTGCTGAAAGACGAAGCTCCCCTTCATGCCGACATGGTAATCCTGGCCATTGGCGTTTCTCCCGAAACCACCCTTGCAAAAGATGCCGGGTTAGAGCTGGGCATTAAAGGAAGTATTGTGGTCAATGACCGGATGGAAACTTCCGTTTCCGACATCTATGCCGTGGGCGATGCGGTGCAGGTGAAGCACTTCGTCACCGGGCAGGATGCTCTGATTTCTCTGGCAGGCCCTGCCAATAAACAGGGACGAATTGCTGCGGACAACATCTGCGGCGGAGACAGCCGGTATACCGGCTCTCAGGGCAGCAGTGTCATCAAGGTCTTTGACATGACCGCCGCCACCACCGGTGTGAATGAGACCAACGCCAGAAAAGCAGGGTTGGATGTTGATACGGTTATCCTGTCGCCTATGAGCCATGCGGGCTACTACCCCGGTGGGAAGGTCATGACTATGAAAGTGGTTTTTGAAAAAGAAACTTATCGCCTGCTGGGCGCTCAGATCGTAGGTTACGAAGGTGTGGATAAGCGCATCGATGTACTGGCTACCGCAATTCGTGCAGGAATGAAAGCCCCAGAGCTGAAGGATCTGGATCTGGCCTACGCACCGCCTTATTCCTCCGCCAAAGACCCGGTAAACATGGCGGGCTTTATGATTGAGAATATCGCAAAAGGTGTTCTGAAACAGTGGCATCTGGAAGATACAGATAAACTTCCTCGTGACGGAAGCGTAACTCTGTTAGACACCCGCACTGTGGAAGAATTCGCACACGGACACATTGACGGCTTCTTTAATATCCCGGTGGACGAGCTGCGAGAGCGGTTGGATGAACTGGACAAGCATAAGCCTGTCTACGTCATTTGCCAGAGCGGCTTGCGCAGCTACATTGCCTGTCGCATCCTGGCCGGAAACGGATTTGACTGCTATAACTTCTCCGGCGGCTTCCGGTTCTATGACGCTGTAACCAATGATCGCTGTCTCATTGAATCGGCTACGGCCTGTGGAATGGATCGAGCATAAAATCAGGACATCTGCTTGCAGCCAATAGCAAGCAGATGTCCTTTTTGCTTAATCATTTTGCAATTGTTCCAGTCTGATTTTGTCTGTAACCTCCACTGTTCCACGAGTCAGCTTGACCATACCCTCGTTCTGGAAATAGCGAAGCATTCGGGTAACTACCTCACGGGCGGTGCCCATGTGGCCCGCAATGGTTTCATGGGTAATCTTGAGGATGTTTGTTTCCTCTAAGCTGCATTCCTCCAGCAGAAATTCTGCCAGCCTTTTATCAAAGCTTTTCCACATGATCTGCTCCATGAGCCATATAACCTCAGAAAAACGGGTAGCCATAATTTCGTTGGTAAAATTAGCTACCACAGCAGACTCTTTCATAATGCGCTGATAAGTGTCAGCAGAAATAACCCACATCGTGGTATCCTTCTGCGCCTCAATGGTGATCTCAAACTGAATGCTGTTCATCATACAGGAGGCGGAAAACAGGCAAATATCCCGATCAAACAAACGATAGAGGCTAATCTCCCGTCCTTCATCGGAAAGAATATAGGCACGAAGCTGTCCGCTTCTTACCAGCAGAAGACCGGTACACTCCACAGTTCCGTTGTGAATCACAGTCCCTTTGTCCACTTTTCGTAAAACTGCATTTCGCTCCAAAATCTGCTGCTGGGTCGGTGTCAGTTTGTTCCAAATTGGAAAATAGGATGAAAAATCCATGGGTACACCTCCTTGAATACACATAGTATAAAATAATTTATGGCATATGTCAATAATTCCGTTGACATATAGGAAAAGGAGATGTACAATGGCCGTATAAATGGCATATGCCACAAATAATATGGAGGTGAATCTATGCCAAGACCGAGAAAATGCAGAAAAGTTTGTTGTTTGCCGGATAATGATGGTTTTGTTCCGGTTCGTGGCGGCGAGGAACTGACTCCCATTGTCCTGA
>JAGASJ010000031.1 GCA_017621795.1 Oscillospiraceae bacterium
AAGGCTTGCTTCGCAAGATATTTTGACTTACTGCGCAACGCGCCCCGCTCGAGTATCTATATACACATCGGGGTCGCGTTGCTTGTCTTTGGCGCTTCTTTGACCTCTGCAGCCTGTCAAAAAATACTTTTTTGACAGGCTGAGGGGAGGCGAAACGCCTCCCCTACAATATTGAATCTTATAATTCAGAAAGATGTGCGGCGACCTGGGCGGCCAGCTTTGCGTTATTGTATACCAAACGGATGTTGGAGGCTAAGGAGTCGCCGCCGGTCAGCTCTGCCACCCGCGCCAGAAGGAAGGGGGTGATTCTTTTGCCCTGAATACCCTGTTCCACGCTTTCCGCAACAGCCCGGTCAATGGCGCTGTTGATCACATCCGGGGCCATTGCATACTGGGGCTCGATGGGATTTGTGACCAGCATACCGCCCTTGAGCCCCAGTGCCTGCTGGGTCTTAAAGGCCTTTGCCAGCTCCTCGGGGGTATCTACCTGATAGTCTACCTCAAAGCCGGACTGACGGGTGTAGAAAGCAGGCAGCTCCTTGGTGCCGTAGCCCAAAACGGGCACGCCCTTGGTCTCCAGGTATTCCAGAGTCAGTCCCAGGTCCAAAATGGACTTTGCACCTGCACATACCACCATCACCGGGGTCTGCGCCAGCTCCTCCAGATCGGCAGAAATGTCCATTGTGGTCTCGGCGCCCCGATGGACGCCGCCGATGCCGCCGGTGGCGAAAATCTTGATACCGGCCATGTGGGCGATCATCATGGTGGTGGTAACGGTGGTCGCGCCGTCCTCACCCCGTGCGCAGAGCACCGCTAAATCACGGCGGGAGGCCTTGGCGATGGCAGGGCCTTTTTTGCCGAAATACTGGATTTCCTCTGGGGAGAGACCGGCCTTCAGCCGACCGCCGATAATGGCAATGGTGGCGGGCACGGCACCGTTTTCCCGCACGATGCGCTCCACGTTCAGGGCCGTTTCCACATTTTGGGGATAGGGCATACCGTGGGAGATGATGGTGGATTCCAGTGCCACAACAGGCTTGCCGTCCTTTAGCGCCTGTGCCACCTCGGGCAGTATATCTAAATACGGATTCATTATAAAGCTCCTTCTTTTTTTCTTTCAGTATAGCACAAAAAGCCCACGAATCAAAGAGAAAATTTAGCCCAGCGCCGCCAAGATCAGAATACCCAAATTATCCCTGTAGATCTCATCAAATTGGCTCAGGGGCAGAGGGTTGGTGCCCCGGCCCACTTCGATGGTGTAGCCGGGCTTGCGGTAGTTTTTGATGAACCAGTCCTTGTAGCCGGCGTTGGAGGAGTTGGGAGGGGGATCGGTGAGGGTATAGCCGCTGACTTCGGCGAAGCGGCGGCCCAATGCTTCTGCGCCCTCTACAAACAGATCGTCATATTGCCAGTAGATCTCCTTTCCCTGCGAGTGAAATGCCAGTACCAACTCCGGCTGTAAAAAGGCGGTGTAGCCTGCCAGCGCCTGGGTCTCAAGTTGATTTAAGGGGGCGCGCCCCACATAATCCCGGGGTGCGGGGCGGTCAAAGCCCTGACGGAATTTGATCTGACGTGCCCGCAGCCATCCGGCAGGGTAGTTGAGGTTCAGGTCTACCCCCAAAAGGTTTGCCTTCCAGCCGTCAGGGAAGGGAACGGACGGAAAATCGTCACTGATGCGCTTTGCAAGCCGGTATTGGGTGCTGTCGGGCAAAATGGCGCCGTTTACCAAATCCACGCCGTCCGGGTCTACCATAGGCACCATATAAATGGTGGTTTGTTGGGATAGCGCCACCGCGTTTTGCCCGAAGATCTCTCCCTCTGCGGTGATGGCGGCGGCATAGTCCTCTGCAAATTTTAAAAGCAGTATTGCGGTGATCCATTCGTTTGCGTGATGGGCGGCGGTAAAGAGCACCTTCCGCGGGCCGGTGCCGATCACCACCGTTTCAATGGGGCGCTGAAAAGCGGTGCGGGACAAAAGCTCCCCCCGTATAAAGGGATACTGCTGCTTCAGACGCCGAATGTACTCGGTCGTAAGGATGGATGTGATGGGGATCGCGGTGTTTACAATACTCATAAAATCGCCTCCTGACAATGTATGCGCCAAAGGCTATAATGTGCAAATTAAAAAATTGACTGCCGGGGAAGTGTCTGCTATAATGCAGAAAGAATAAAGCGGAGGACGACCCTATGAGAATGAGAAAAATGAAGAATTTACAGCCCCGTATGGAAAAATGCGGTGATCTGCGCATTGCAGAGCCGGCGGCACTGCAGGGGCAGTGGAAGAGTCTAAAAAAGGATGCTTCTGCCCTGTGGGTAGAGGTAGGCTGCGGCAAGGGCAAATTCACCGCCGAGACTGCACAGGCCAATCCCGATGTACTGCTTATCGCGGTGGAGCGCTGCCGTGAGGCAATGGTGGTTGCCATGGAAAAGGCTATGCAAATGGGCCTTAACAATGTTTTTTATATTGATATGGACGTGGAAAAAATAGAGGAGATCTTTGCCTATGGGGAGATCGACCGTCTGTTTATCAATTTTCCGGACCCCTGGCCCCGGAAAAAGAACGCCAAGCGCCGCCTGACCCATCGGGGCTTTTTGCACAAGTATTGCCGTGTGGTCAAGCAGGGGGGAGAAATTCATTTTAAAACCGATAATGCGCCTCTGTTCCAGTTTAGCGTGGAGGAATTTGCCGCCTGCGGTCTGCAGGTCAACAATCTGACCCGTAATCTCCACGAAAACGGCATTGTGGGCATTATGACCGGCTATGAAGAAAAGTTCCACGCGTTGGGCACGCCCATTAACCGCTGTGAAATCGTTTGCAGGGAATTTGTGATGCCCCCGGAGGAAAAGAAGACCGAGGAGGATGCCCAATGACCACCTATCAGGCAGGAAGCTTTGATGTTGCGGTGGTAGGCGCAGGGCACGCCGGTATTGAAGCGGCACTGGCCGCGGCACGGATGGGACTGCAGACGGTGATCTTCACCATCAATCTGGACGCAGTGGGCAATATGCCCTGCAATCCCGCCATTGGCGGCACCGGTAAAGGGCATTTGGTACGGGAGATAGATGCGTTAGGCGGCGAAATGGGTGTTGCCGCGGATAAAGCCTGTATCCAGTATCGGATGCTCAACAGGGGAAAAGGACCTGCGGTCCACTCCCTGCGGGCGCAGGCAGACCGTCGGAAGTATCAGGAAGTGATGAAGCATACCCTGGAACAGCAGCAGAATTTGCAGCTGAAGCAGGCAATGATCGTAGACGTACTGACGGAAAACGGAAAGGTAACCGGCGTGCAGACCCATTTGGGGGCGATCTACACCGCCAAGGCGGTGATCTTGGCAACCGGTACATTTTTGGACAGCACGGTGATCACCGGCGAATCGGTGATCCCCTCCGGACCGGACGGAATGCATCCGTCGGTGGGCCTTTCGGAAAAGCTGCGGGCACTGGGGCTGACACTGCGCCGTTTCAAGACCGGTACGCCGCCCCGCATCAATCGCCGTGGCGTGGATTTTTCCAAAATGGAGATCCAGCCCGGAGACGATGAACCGGAGCCCTTCTCCTTCCGCACCGCCCACAAGCCGGAAAATACCGCGGTGTGCTACCTCACCTATACCAACGAACAGACCCATGATATTATTCGTGCCAATATGCACAGAAGTCCCATGTTTGACGGGACCATCTCCGGCGTGGGGCCCCGCTACTGCCCCAGCATTGAGACCAAGGTGGACCGCTTTGCGGATAAGCCCCGCCATCAGCTTTTTATCGAGCCCTGCGGAATGCAGACGGAGGAGCTGTATATTCAGGGCTTTTCCTCTTCGCTGCCGGAGGATGTACAGCTTGAAATGCTGCGCACCGTACCGGGGCTGGAAAATGCCCAAATGATGCGCCCGGCATACGCTATTGAGTATGAGTGTGTAGACCCTACGGAGCTAAAGCCCACCTTGGAGCACAAAAAAGTGGAGGGACTGTACGGCGCAGGCCAGTTTAACGGCTCTTCCGGCTATGAAGAGGCGGCGGCGCAGGGACTGGTGGCCGGTATAAACGCGGCGCTGAAGCTGTTGGGCAGAGCGCCGATGATCCTGACCCGGGATACCAGTTACATTGGCACACTGATCGACGATCTGGTCACCAAGGGCACGGAAGAGCCTTACCGTATTATGACCAGCCGTTCGGAATACCGCCTGCTGCACCGGCAGGATAACGCGGATTTTCGTCTGACGGAAATCGGCGGCAAGGTGGGCCTGGTGCCCCCGGAGCAGGTGCAGAAGGTGCGGGAAAAATATGAGGCGGTGGCAAGGGAGATTCGCCGTTTGGAGTCTACCGGTGTGGCAGCCTCCGAGAGTCTGAACGGTATGCTGGCCATGCGGTCGTCGGCACCGGTTGCTTCCTCTGCCCGACTGATCGATCTGCTGCGCAGACCTCAGGTAAGCTACAAGGATCTGTCACCCTTCGATAATGGCCGCCCGTGGCTGTCTGAGGCGGTCGCTCAAGAGGTGGAGATCCAGGTCAAATACGAGGGATATTTGGCACGCCAAATGAAGCAGGTGGAGGAATTTAAGAAGGAAGAAAACCGCCGTCTGCCGGAAGATCTGGACTATGAAAGCATTGGCGGACTGCGGCTGGAGGCGCGGCAAAAGCTGCAGAAAATCAGACCTTTTTCCATTGGACAGGCAGGCCGTATTTCCGGCGTTAGCCCCGCAGATATTGCGGTTTTACTCATTTATTTGGAACAGCATAAGGCGTAAAAAAGTGGGCGGATGGTATCCGCCCACTTTTTAATGAATTGCCTGCGGCATGAATTGCATAAATGCATGAATTGTGGTTTCACCACATGAATTGCGCTGCGGCGCATACAGTTTTGGCAATTCAATTCATGTTGCTTTGCAACAATTCATGATGATTTATCATCAATTCATGGCGTAGCCAATTCATCAAATTCAATCAAAATAATTATAATCGTCGGCTTCGCCGACACATAAATGGATTGCCTGACGGCATGAATTGCATCAATGCATGAATTGTGGCTGCGCCACATGAATTGCGCTGCGGCGCATACAGTTTTGGCAATTCAATTCATGTTGCCTTGCAACAATTCATGATGATTTATCATCAATTCATGGCGTAGCCAATTCATCACTTCTAAATACATTGCCCGCGACTGAAAGACGATTGTGCTTTGCAGGAAAACGGTGTAAAAATGCCGAAAAAAGTGTAAAATATTGTTGCTTTTAGATGCAAAATTGAGTAAAATGTCAGTAGAAGTGAAACTGCGCCCGGCGCCCAAGAAAGGGAGTTTGTTATGAACAGAAAATTTAAG
>JAGASJ010000032.1 GCA_017621795.1 Oscillospiraceae bacterium
AGTGATATCTACGCCCTTGTTGTAGTAAGAGCCTGCGGTAACCTTATCTGCAGACAATGCCTTATTGTAGGCAGGAGCAAAAATGACTACCTTGTCGCCGTTCTTCAGGCCGGTAACTGCAGGAGCATCGGGCTCATCGGGGGTGTCGGGCTCGTCGGGAGTTTCGGTAGCAGTGCCGGTGTATACGGTAACGCTGTCCAAACGAACCTGAGCATTCATTGCAGCGATCTCAAAGACATCTGCTGCTGCAGGCAGAACCACGGTCACCACCAGACCATCCACGGTCACGGTTGCGCCAGTGATGGAAGCCTCCAAGCGGCCGGCAAAGTCGTTTTTATTGTCGCTGCTGCAGTTGAACACCAGCTTTGTCATACCGGGATACTCGATCACCATAGCAGTGTTCTGATACAGACGGATGGGGGCATAGTCGCCAATGTCGGAAGTGCTGGAAGCCTTGCTGTTCGTCAGCTTAATGCCGTTCTGCTCCCAAACCTGATGGGATGTCTTGTCGTATTCTGTACGGTTATTCTTGTTGGTCAGGTCGATGGTCACAACCTCACCTTCTGCGGGAGGCGTGTCGGGAGTTTCAGACTCTTCTACAGTGTAGAAGCGGGCAATAAACTGGGTCTGATCCACATTTGCAGCGTTGTTGCCGCTATAGTAGTACTCAGCGGTGCAGCTGATGGTGTTGTAAGTGCCGTGGGTACCGAAGCAGAAATAGCCGCCGTCGCCGGTGTTGCAAACAATGGTCTGCAGGGTCTCATCCCAAGTGTAGGTCAGGGAAGGCACATCGGTAGTAAACACTACATCGGCAACGTAGTAGTTCTTATCTGCAGGCTTGTATGCTTCCATCGTGATGTAAGTCTTTACATCGCCGTCCATGAAGTACAGGTAAGCCTCGCCTACCTTGCCTTCGACCTGCTCCAGATATACATCCACAGCCTCGGCGGCATTGGTGCTGGTAGCCATATACTTGCCGCTCTTTGCGCCGGTGAAGAAGTAGATATCACCCAGGGTTACCTGGTTCATACCGAACTTGTAGGGTGTATCTTCCACAGGCTGGGTCACCAGGGTCTCGTTGCCGGGCTGGGCGGGAGTATCGGGCTCATCCGGCTCTTCGGGTACTGCGTTTTCGTCCCACAGATACAGATGTGCGGGATAGCAGTCGTTATACTTCAGGCTTGCTTCCTTGATGGCATTGAAGGTCACATGAGTGCCGTTGGTGCCCATATAGTAGTTGGTGCCGTTCACATCGGTATAGAAGGAGTGATACTCCTCGTTATAAGCAAAGACGGATTTTGCGGTGGTGCTGTATACAAAGTTGATATGTGCGCCGTCTTTGCTGGGCTCGATGCTGATGTACTGCTTCTTACCGTCGTTGAAGGTCAGGTAGTAGCCGTTATCAGCCTGCTCCAGTACGATGTCTACGCCGTTGTCAAAGTTCACATCGGTAGCACCGTAGTAATTGCTCATCTTGCCGGTGAAGAAGTAATGCTCACCCTTGCTGGTCTGATTGAAGCCCAGCTTGTATACATCGCCCACTACGGGATCATCGACCATCACAGCAGCGCCGGTCTTCTCGTCCGTTACTTCGCTGCCTGCTGGGATGTACTCTACCACATACTGGGGAGAGCTGCTGCCGGAGACAATGTAGGAGGTGGAGGATGCACTCAGGGTGCTGTAGGTGCCGTATGTACCCAGGCAGTATCTGCCGCCGTTGAGCATGACCATATACACGCCGGCAACCGGATCATAGTTCCAGTACTTGGTGGGCTCGGTGGTCACAGTGGGACGGCTCTTGCCCTCGTCGTTCAGGAAGATCTCGATATACTGCTTGGTGCCGCCCTGCTCATAGAAGAAGCGGACGCCCTTGCCGCTGTGGTGCTCAACAAACACCTCTACAGCGTTCTTGGAGGACTGGCTGGTAGCCAGGTAGCTGCCGGACATACCGCCCTCGAAGTAGAACACCTGATCCAGACCCTTCTGGTCCAGCTTCATATTGTAGGCGGTGTTTTCCTTCAGGCTGCCGAAGTTGACAGGTGCGGTGCGGGAGCCCATGGACCAATCGTCCAGGTTTGCTCTGTCGAACTCAATGGTGCCATTGTAGTTCTTGATAATGCCGGTTACAGTGATCCGGTCGGTGACACCGATGCTTGCGATGCCGTCGCCCTTCATATTGTAGCTCTTGAGCACATACCAGCCGTTGACGATCATGGTAACGGTGATATTGTCATAGTTGGGGTCATAAGCTCTGTCCACACTGTAGATGGTGCCGGTCAGAGTTGCGATGTAGGGCAGGCTGTCGCCATAGCCCAGCTTGGCCAGGTCAGCCAGAATCTTGGCTGCGTCGTCGGAGGGCTTCTGTGCGATGCCGCCGCCGCTGACGCGCTCGATCATCATACAGCCGGTATCAAATTCAATAGTACCCTTGTAGTTCTTGATCATACCGGTAACGGTGATCAGGTCGTCGATGGCAATTTCCTCAACGCCATCACCCTTCATACGGTAGCAGATGATGGGATACTGCGGGTAGCCGTCTACGGTGATCTCAACAGAGATGTTGCCGTAGTTGGCATCATAGGGGGAGGTAATAGCGGTAACAGTACCGGTCAGAGTGGTCTGATAAGGCAGAGAAGCGCCGTCAGACAGTGCGTAAGCGGCCTTCAGGATCTCACCGGGATCGGTGGGAGCCTCAATGGCGTTGCCCTTTTCGATCTTCTCACAGACACAGCCGGAGTCGAATTCGATGGTGCCTTCGTAATTCTTGATGGTACCGGAAACGGTGATGATATTGCCAACCAAAATGTTCTCAATACCCTCGCCCTTCATACGGTAGCACAAAATGGGCATATCCTCTGCGCCCTCTACGGCGATCACCACGGAGATGTTGTCGTAGGCGGCGTCATAGATCTTGTCGATGGCGATGACTTCGCCGATCAGACGGGACTCATAGGGCAGACTCTCACCGGGCTTCAGTGCGTAAGCGGTCTTAACCAACTCGACCATATCCACGCCCTCGGGCAGGATGTAGTCCCAGGTGTAGGTTGCCACATTGCCGGCTGCGTCGGTAATGGTTGCAGTCAGCTTGTAGGGGGTTTCGGCTTCTGCCTGTTCGTTCACGTCCACGGTCACAGTGCCGTCGCCGTTGTCGACGATCACGATCAGGTCTTCGCCTACGTCTACGGACCATACCACATCAAAGGGAATGCCGGAGACGCGGACCACAGCCATACGGGTGTAGTCAATGGGGGTGACCGCACCGTTGTTCAGGTAGTTGGACATCAGATACTTGATCGCATCGTCCGCAGTTGCAACTACCTCTGTTGTGGGTACATCGTTGGTTTTGTCCGCCTTACGGCAACCGGCAAAGCAGCCGACAGCCATGGTCAGGATCAGCAACCATGTAATAATTTTTTTCATAGCAAGCTCCTTTTTATTTTCGGAAGCGAGGCGGGCTTTGCCCCGCTTCCGTTATTTATATCGGAAATTACCCGACGATCTCAATATCGTCCTTTGTGTATACGCGAATTTGATACTTGCCTTCATAGTGGTCTACAACACCTTCCACATTGATGGTCTTGTCCTTGTAGGCTTCGGCGGTAATCAAATTGCCGTCTTCGTCCTTGAGTACCTCAGTGCGGACAGAGATGGTCTGACCGCCTGCCTTACAGGTCAGGGTCATTGCACCGCAGTCGTCACTGTCGGGATTGGTGGTGGTGTAAACCTTGGTCACCTTCAGGTTCTTCATGGAGATGGAGGTGGAGACCGCCATTTCGCAATATCTGAAGGTCTGCTCCTCTTCGCCGATCATCACAGTCTTTTCACTGTTGAAATCGGTGGGAGAGGTTTCGGGGAAGGGCACTTCATTGCCCTTGCTGATCTGACTGGTGTTGGCAGGATCTTCCGGCTTCATCGGGTTATAAGTCAGGCCGGAGATCTGATAAGTGCCGTAGAAGTTGCTCACAACACCCACAACGCGCACCATTGCGCCCTGCTCCAGCACGGGGATCAGGCGGGAGTTGTAGCCGTAGAACACCTGCATACCGTACCACATATCGGTCTCGCTGTCGTAGCTCTGAATGAAGGCGGTATAATCGCTGTTGTAGGTAATAAGGCCTTCCACAGCCACCTTCTGACCTTCATAGTCCGCCGCATTCAAACGCAGCTCCCGCAGTGTTACGCTGGCGGCCTCTCCGTAGGGGAAGTCGGGGTCCTTTTCACCGGACCACATATACAGCTTTTCCTGCTTTGCCTGGTTGATGGCGGCAACAGCATCCGCACCGTAGCGGCCCTCGTGGGCACTGGAGCTGGCGCCTAAGCCGTTTTGCAGCAGTTCGATGTTCAAATTGCGGTACTGGGTACCCATCTCAGGCTGATACCAGATCCAAAGCAGGTATCTGCCGTTGCCGTCGAAATTCCACTGTTCGGTATCCGACTCGATCACAATGGAATAGGCGGAGGACAGGGTTTCCTGGGTGTACCGGGAAGCGGCCTTGCCCCATTCTTCGATCTGACCGGTGGATTCGGGGGTATCGACCGCCAGGTATCTGGCCTTGATCTTGCCGGAGGAATCCACAGAGGTGGGCACTTCAAAGTGGGTGGTGTCGCCGTCGATCTGACTGCGGTCACCAAACTTCACTTCCAGTTTCTTGGTGGGAGAATTCATATCCAAGGGCTGAGCCACAGCATAGTCGATATGCTTCAGTTCCGGCTGGGTGGGCTGCTCCGGCTTCTTCTCGCCGCCGCAGGCAGCCAGAAGGCACACGGTCATTACAGCTACCAGCAGAAGGCTCAGCAGCTTTTTCATTGTATTGTTCATTGCAATACCACCTGTCAGGTTTTATTACATACCTACCTGGTACTTACATTCCTTAACAGCTTCCTGGAATGCGGTTGCAATTGCAGCATCCACATCATTGGTCTCTACCGCCAGGCACTTCTGCACCAGCAGGCCAACCTGCTCACGGGCAACAGAGGAGCCGAAGAATGCGGGAGAGTTATAGAAGGAATCCTGCTGATCCAGGGTGACCTGAACAGCGTAAGCCTGGATGCCCTCGGTGCCGGCAGTTGCCAGGAATTCCTTGTAAACGGGGTTTTCCTGTGCGGACTTCAGAACGGAGGCGTAGCCGTTGTTCATGGAAACAGAAGCCTGGAACACCACGTCGGTAGCCAGGAACTTGGCAAACAGCCAGGCCGCAACAGTCTCGTGGGAGTCGCTCTTTCTGAACACGCAGATGGAGGGGCCCTGAGAGATGACCTTGGGATTTGCGGGGTCTACCTGGGGAATGGGAGCCATACCGACCTCGAACTCAAACACGCCGTTGGTCTGGTTGGGCTGCTGATAGGTTGCGCCGCCGGTGGAGCCGATACACATATAGCAACGGGTGCCGGTGTCACTTTCGCCGGTGAACAGTGCGGAGGTATAGCCGCCGGACAGCTCCTGGGTGGTGACCAGCTTTTCCTTGTACCAGCCCTGGAAGCGCTTGACAAATGCCTTGTTCACATCGTTGTCGAACAGGAACTTGTCGCCCTCGGTGCTGGTGTAGGGAGAGCCGTACTGCTCACACATGGTGATGAACCAGTTTGCTTCGGAGTCGTAGCCCAGGGGGATGCAGGTGGGCTCCAGCTCACGGATCTGACGGCACACAGCTTCCATCTCGTCCCAAGTGGTGGGAACGGTCAGGCCGTGCTTTTCAAAGAAGGTCTTGTTATAGTAGAGTGCTTCGGTGGAACGAACCACGGGCAGAGTGTACATCTTGCCGTCGCCGTAAACTCTACCGTCATTGTAGAATGCGGGGATGAAGTCGTCGATCTGCTCCTGAGTCAGGCCCAAAACCTCGGTGGAACCGTCAGCACGGGTGATCACTTCGGTGTTGGCGATCAGGGAGTCCAGGGGCTGCACAGCGCCGCCCAGGTTGTAGGTTGCAACGTGGTCTGCGTAGCAGTAAGCCAGGTTGGGCTGGTTGCCGACGCTGATCTCAGTCTGGATCTGGCTGAGGATGCCGTCGTAATCGCCCATGGTCTCTGCCTTGACGGTGATGTTGGGGTAGAGCTTGTTGAAGTCTTCGATGGCAGTTGCCAAAATCTTCTGCAGCTCTGCACCCATCTGATGGTAGAAGGTGATGGTAACAGGCTTGTTGATGTCGAAGCCGCCGTCGGTGGCTACAACATCCCCTGCAGTGCCCTTTTTGCCGGAGCCACCGCAAGCGGTCAGCATACCGATGGTCAGGACAGCGATCAACAGGAGTGCTACAATTCTTTTGCTCATGGTTTTCTTTCCTTTCTCACAATTCCAAAAGTTTTCTTTTTATAAAAACAGAGCATTTTCTGTTTTATATATAATAATGTGTAAACTCAGCAACGCGGATTGGACAGAGTCCTGTCCAATCCGTGCTTTACTTTAGCCCTTGATACCGCTGCGGCTGACACCCTTCATGATGTACTTGCGCAGGAAGATAAAGACCAAAAACAGGGGCAGAGACACAACCGCGACCGCCGCCATCTGACGGGGATAGTCGGTGTTGCCGAGCTCGTCCACGAAGGCCGCACCGCGCAAGCCGTTGGTGATCAGCTTGTGGGCGGAATCGTTGGCCACCAGTCTGGGCCACATATAGGAGTTCCAGGCACCCATCATCTTCAAAATGGTAATGGAGATCAAAGAAGGCAGTGCCAGGGGGATCATGACCTTCCACAGGTACTTCAGGTCGGAGGTGCCGTCTACCTTGGCAGCCAAATACAGCTCGTTGGGGATCTGCATAAAGTTCTGCTTCAGCAGGTAGATGTAGAACACACTCACCAGGAAAGGTACGATCAATACTGTGTAGGAATTCATCCAGCCAAAGTCGTTTACCGTCTGATAGTTGGTGATGGTAAACAGCTCGCCGGGGATCATCATGGTGCCCAGCAATGCCGCAAACAGCGCATTTTTACCCTTGAATTCCAGACGGGCAAAGGCAAATGCGGAAAATACGGTGATTACCAGGGACAGCAATGTGGAAACCACACCAACGAACACCGTGTTGCGGAACAAAACCCAAAACTGGAAGTCTTTGTCGGTAAAGACGTTCAGATAGTTTTCGAACTTAAATTCCATGGGGAACAGGGTGGGCACACTGCGGCGATACTCCTCGGTGGTCTTCAAGGAGGAGATGATCATAAAGTAGAAGGGGAAGATGACGATCAGCGCCATCAGCAGCAAGAAGGTATAGGTCAGGGTCTTGCCGCAAATTTTAGAGATGCGCTGCCTGGCGGCAGTCTGCTGCAGGTTACGGGCATTCATCACAACGGAAGAATCGGCCAGATCCGCGGTTGCTTCTTTCTTCTTAAAAGCCATCAGTCAGCACCTCCTTAATAGTGGGTCTTCTTCTTGCTGACCGCGAGGTTGATCATGGTCACCACGAAGATAATGCCGAACAGGATCAGCGCCGCCGCACTGGCAGTGCCCTCCTGCTTACCAATGGCACGGTAAATAAAGCCTACCATCGTATCCATTCTGTAGGGGTTGCCGGCCGGTCCCATCGTGTCGCCGAAAATACCGACGATGCTGGAATATTCCTTAAAGCCGCCGATAAAGCCGGTGATGATGACGTATGCCAGCATGGGGGAAAGCAGAGGAACGGTAATTTTCCACAGCACTCTGCTCTTTTTGGTGCCGTCCACACGGGCGGCTTCGTAATACTGCTTGTTGATGCCCTGCAGGCCGCCCAAAAGCACCAGGATCTTAAAGGGCAGGGCGTTCCACACGATGTAGACCACCATAACCACCAGGTTTGCCCAATATTTGGAGCCTGCATTGGTCCAGTTGACGTAATCTATGCCCAGCGCTTCCAAAAGGTTATTGATGATACCCACCGAGTCGGGACGGGTACTGCCGCCGATGACCATATTGAACATTGCGGCGAACACCATGCCGATGGCGATGGAGTTGGTCACATAGGGCATAAAGAAGATGGTTTGCAGAGGCTTCTGCAGGAACTTGATGGAGTGCAGACCTACCGCGATCAAAAGTGCCAGCAGTGTGGAGATGGGCACGGTGATCACACAAAGCAGAACCGTGTTCTTCAGGCAGGTCAGGAAGTTTGGATATTCCAATACGCGTTTAAAGTTGCCCAGGCCGATCGCAAACTCGTGATCTACATACGGGTTTGCGGCCATCGTGGAGTTGTAGCCTTCCATCAGCGACAGCCGAATGGTGTTAAAAATCGGCCAGACGGTGAAAACCAGCAGCAAAACGATCGCCGGAGAAAGATACAGCCACGCTTTCCATTGTTTTCTCGTATCTACCATAATGATTCACCTCAAAAATAAATCCGTTCTTCGGTTTCCTTGTTGAAGATGAATACCTTGTGGGGCTTCAGGTTGTAGCGCACAGAGGTGGCGGTAACATCCACCTTGCAGTCTGCGTCGATGATGGAGCGAATGGTAACGTTGCAGGAAGCGGGGTGGGTGGTGACGATGCTCACATCGCGGCCCATCACTTCCACATTGCTCAGCTGGCATTCCAAAGCGCCGTCTGCCTCCAGCTCAAAGCCCTCGGGACGGATGCCCACGGTAACCTCCTGGTCCTCTACGCCGGGAGTTTCCAAAACAGCGGCATCTCCTATGTACAGTTTACCCTCTTTTACCGCGCCGTTAAACACGTTGATGGGGGGTGTGCCCAAGAATTTGGCAACAAACAGGTTTACAGGATCGTCATATACCTCCTGGGGCTTGCCGATCTGCTGCAGCACGCCCAGCTTCATGACCACGATCATATCGGAGATGGACATAGCCTCTTCCTGGTCGTGGGTAACGAATACGGTGGTGATGCCGGTCTCCTTCTGAATGCGGCGGATCTCTTCACGGGTCTGCAGACGCAGACGGGCATCCAGGTTACTCAGGGGCTCGTCCAAAAGCAGAACGCGAGGCATCTTGACCAGTGCGCGGGCGATGGCCACACGCTGCTGCTGACCACCGGAAAGCTCGTTGGGCTTGCGGTCCATCAGCTCGTCGATCTGCACCAGCTTGGCGGCGCTCATTGCCCGCTCCAGCTTTTCTGCCTTGGTAAGCTTGTCCTTGCCCTTCAGGTTTTCCAGGGGGAACATAATGTTCTGCTTTACGGTCATGTGGGGATACAGTGCATAGTTCTGGAACACCAGACCGATACCGCGGTTTTCGGTGGACAGCTCTGTTACATCGTCGTCACCGAAGAAAATCTTACCGGAGGTGGGCTTCTGCAGGCCGCTGATCATATACAGCGTGGTGCTCTTGCCACAGCCGGAGGGGCCCAGCAGGCCGATGAGCTTGCCATCGGGAATCTCAAAGGAGAAGTCGTTAACGGCGACCACCTCCTGATTGGATTTCTTGTCCCGGCTGGGGAAGATTTTTGTCAAGTTTTGCAGTACTACTTTCATACAAATATCCTTCCTGTCTGTTTATATTTGCTTCTTATTCTTTAAAACGGATCCGGTCCGTTACCTTGCTCAGTAGGTCTTGCGGGCAGAGGCACGCTCAGCCTTATCCTTCTCCATGGCGGCCAAAAGCTCTTCCTCGCTGTCGTAGATCATTTGGCTGTCATAATCCACAACCACCGTAGCTGCGATCAGGTCGTGAAGGGCGGCATTGTTTTTGGTGAGGCCCATTACGATCAGCTGCACACCGATCACTGCCACTAAGATCACCTTGCCGATCATAGAGCTC
>JAGASJ010000033.1 GCA_017621795.1 Oscillospiraceae bacterium
CATCCCTGTCGGCTTCGGCTGCTTCCTTTTCCGCCTTTACCTGTTCGGCTTCCTGCTTCTGCTTGGCGATGATGAAGTCGGCACGTTCAAGATGCTCCTTTCCCGTCTGCTCCTTTGAGCTGCCCCTCTCCATGTCAAGACACTCAGCCAAAAGCGTCTGCATGTCGCTCATGGCTTTCTCATCCAGCTTGCAGGATTTCCCGGTGTCGTGGTTCATCCAGTCCCATACGATATGGGCATGAAGGTTGGGCTTCCATGTGGAGGTCTCTCCGGGAGTGCCATAATGCCCCTCGTCACGGTGGATGAAGATTTGCAAAGCTGTGATTCCCCACCGCTGCTTCCCCACCTCGCAGAAACGGCGCAACTGCTCCATAGTGGTATCATCCTTGATTACCACGACACCCTCTTTGAGCGGAGTGCTGCCGCGCACGACGGTCACCTTCCCGGTCTTCTTGTTCACACGCTCACGGTCTTTGGTCTGCATCGCCCGACCTGTCTTTTCCTTTACCATCGCGGCTATCTGATTGTAGCGGTCGGTCAGTGTCGAGTTTTCAAATTCAGGTGCTACCCATGCCTCGTTTCGGGTCATGAGTTCGGTGCGGATGTAGAGCTTTTCCTTATTGACACGGGCGAGGTATTCGGCTTTCCGCCTGTTGTGTTCCTCGCTGCTTCCGATGTTGCAGGGCTTGATGTTGACTGATGTCTTCTGTGCCATAGGCATGATGATGTTTACAGATTTACAATAGGGAAAGGGTTATTAGGGCGGAGCCTTAATCGGAGGGTGCAGGGAGAGGGTCACTTCCTGCTCGGGGTTCCCAGGGGTCGAGACCTCTGGGCGGAGTTTCCAAAGAGAGGGTCACTCTTTGGTCAGGGGTGTTGGGGGCAGACAGCCATCCGACCGGGTTCTTAGGGCAGAGCCATAAGTGGGACGGGGCAAAGCCCAGCCCCTCGGGAGAGCCCACAACTTCGGGAGCGCAGCGGAGAAGTTATAGTGGGCTATACCGAGACAAGTCCGGTAGCTCACACCCGCGCGGAGCAACGTCCAAATCTGCGTTCTGCGCCTTTCATTCCCCTGTGCCTTATTCCGGGTCGGCTTCGCCGCCAATCGTTCCGTCCTGCGCCTCTTTTGGGCTTTCCGCACCGTTCCCGTCAAGTGCTCTGTCCCCACAGTCTATGACAGGGGGATTTCCGGCTTCGTCCGCTGCACACATATCAGACGGTGGATAATGGCAGTCATCATCCGGTCTGTCGGCTGACGGGTTGGAAGTTTCAGACGAACAGAGGGAAGAAGAAAGGACTGCTGCGCCTGCCGCCATGCTGTCCGCTTCCTGTCCTTTGGCTCGTCTGTCATCCGCTGCGGCATTCTGCCTACTTTCTGACGGCAAGCTATCGAAAACAGGTGTCCGTACATCGCCCGTCTGTCCTTTGGCGGTTGCCGAAGGTCTGACATAATGGGGATTGGTTATGAGGACACCTCCGGCATACCAACCTGTGAGGAAATGCAGGGAATGGACGGAAGTGCGGTTGTTGGTTCGGGTGGTCAGCATACCTAACCTGTTAAGGCTGCCGATTAGTTTGCCGATGGTCTTGCGGTTGCAGCCCAAAAACTCTGCCAGCTCCACATCGGAAGCTGCTGCCTGTCCCACCTCCAAAACAATCTCAACGCCTTTGATTTTATAAGCGGTTCTTTCCCGTACCGCACCGGTCATCAGCCGATACAGGCACTTTTGCCTGAAAGCGGAAAATTTGCCTTCCAAAAGAAAATCCCACTGCCCGGCTGAAAGAATGGTGCAGTAGTGTATGGTCTGTTTCTCTTCGTACATAGTCTATGATATTATGGTGTTACAACGGTCATCTATCTGCCCAAACCATATCCACGTTCAGGCATATAGTATTCCCTGTCTGCCGCTATGCGGTTCAGTACGTCCTGCAATCGGTCGAGTTGGTCATGGTCAAGCACACGGATGGCGTTTATCGTTATCCGCTGTGTCGCTATCCTGCGGTGTTCGATGTTCGTTTCGTTCATTGCTCCGTCACCGTCCGCATGGACGGAACGGAGGTAGGCATTGACCGCTTCCGTCTGTTCTTTGGACGGATAAGGTGCTGCCCATCTGTCTTGGATGTAGTCAATCATCCGGCTGACCGCTTCGGCTAAAACAGGGTTCTGTCTTTGCAGCATGGTTACAAGTGTCTCTTTTTCCATAGTACACTCATTTGCTGTTCAACTCACGGAGACGGTTTGCCGCCTCGGTTCTGATTTCTTCCTCCGACATCACTTTGACACCACGCACCCAATCAAGCAGGGCTTTCTTCTCGAAGAAAATCAGTTTCCCGGCTGGCTTGAAATACGGCAACTGGTTCAGGTGCGTCATTTTGTAAAGGGTGCTTTTGGCAACGCCGAGGAAGTCGGCGGCTTCCTCAAGGTTCAGGACTTCCTTTGCTGCATAGCAGATGTTCTCCAGCTTGTCGATTCTCTCCTGAAGGGTGGCAATTTTGCGCTCATGTTCAAGATTCATCTTGGATTGTTTGTTCTCTGTCATCGTCTTCTATTTTATGGTTTTACTTGTTGATTCGATACGCAAATGTATATCGTTTGATTTGAAAAAATGTGATTTTAGTTATCTTGAAATAGTTGATTTATAGATGTTTAATTCTTTCATCTGACGGAATTTTCCTCCGTTTGCCAGAAGATTATCTGTCGGTCTGCCAGATACTTTTCCGGCGGTTGGCTCGGCTAACTTTCGGTGTTTAAGGGAGCACGGGTTTCGCTTTCCGGCAAAACTTCTGGCAGAATGTCCGTACAACCCGACACATTTTCTCTTTACGTGGCTGTCAGAAGCCACGAAACAGATTTTAACACGGCTTTTTGATGCCAGCCCGTTCAATCGGGGCAAAAATCGGTTTGTGTTATCCACCGTGGTACAGGAAAATAAAAAATGTGCTATAGATGTGAACTTTATGCGTTTTGATTCGTTTTTGACGGGACAAATTCGTACCTTTGCACCTGAGTAACAGATATTCAGATACGGATATTCGGAGCAAGGCGTTCTTGATTTTATTTTCCTGTGGTTTTGTCCCGTTTTTGTCCCGTCGGGGATTTGTCTCACGGAACAAAATTTTGTAAGTGATTGGATGATAAGCGTTTGGATAGCCAAAAAGAGGCAGGTTTTCGCTAACCACCAGAA
>JAGASJ010000034.1 GCA_017621795.1 Oscillospiraceae bacterium
AAACGCCGGCTTCCGAATTTGCACCTTGGGCAGCCGCATTTTGCGGTGTGAAACAGCGCCGCTGTGTGCACTGTCGGCAGTGATGTATGCCGCCGGAGAATTTTAAAAAATAAGGGCTTGTTGCGAATATTGCAACAAGCCCTTTATTTATGGTATTTACTGCCTGCCTGGATGGCCTCGGCACGGTAGAGCTGCTCCAGCACCATCACCCGCGCCAAATGGTGGGGGAAGGTCATCGGGCTCATAGAAAGCTTCAAATCTGCCATCGCCTTTACCCGTGGTGACATTCCGAAAGAAGAGCCGATGAGAAAACAGGCACTGCCTTTCCCGGAAAGCTTTGTTTCCTTCAGGATCTGCGCCAGCTCCTCAGAGGAGCGCAGCTTTCCCTCCGGCGTCAGCACACAAAACCAGGATCCCTTGGGAATTTTAGTGAGAATGACCTCTGCTTCCTTTTCAAGACCTGCGGCAATTTCCCCCGGGGAGGGGTTTTCCGAGAGCCTGTATTCCGGCAGCTCGATCAGCTTGAAGTTACAGTAAGCCTTCAGCCGCTTTTCGTATTCCGCGGCGGCGGATAAATAAAATTTTTCTTTCAGTTTACCCATACAGATCAGGGTGATGTCAAACATTGCAAGCCACCTCTTTTTTATAGTATACCCCATAATGGGGCATATTGCAAGTATGGCAGAGCACTCTGTCATAAGGAGGTGGCACGATGAAAAAAGGAAAAATCATTACAGACCCGGATGGAAGCTATACCGGCAGACCCCAAAATCCCTACGAAAAACCCATTCAGGACGCAGATGACTTGTAGAAAAGCACCCACATTAGAGCAATGCCATGAAGTTTAGCTTGTCATTGCGAGCGCCGGAGGTGCGTGGCAATCCGTAATACCCTTTTGAAAACGGATTTCCACGTCGCCTACGGCTCCTCAAAATGGCAAGGGGCTCTAAACTTGATGCCATTGCTTCATTAGAGGGAGCTGTCTTTCCGGGCGGTCAAATATTTTTGCCTGGTTGCCATACCTCCGCGGATGTGCCGTTCTGCCTTGTTTTGCTCCAGTACAGCACGGGCCTGAAGGTACAAATTTTTGTTATATTGCTTCAGCCGTTGAGAGAGATCTTTGTGTACGGTGGATTTGGAAATTCCGAATTTCTTTGCGCAGGCGCGGACGGTTGCACCTGTTTCAATAATGTACACAGCCAATTCGCAGGCGCGCTGCTCCATACTGTATTCCATATTTTTCCCTCCGATGCTGTGTCCTAAGAAAATCTATGCGAAGGACGGGGCGCGTATAACCGCTTGACACCGGATAAAGTTCAAAGTACAATGGGTTTATGTTTTTCTCGGAGGAATCAATATGCGCTATTTTCATAACGATTACAATGCAATGTGCCACCCTGCGGTACTGAAGAAAATGCAGGAGGCAGAAAAAATATCCATGCCCGGCTATGGCACCGATGAGATTTGCCGCAAGGCAGCGGAACGGGTGCGTCAGCTTTGCGGCGACGATGGCCTGGCGGTTCACTTTTTGGTGGGTGGTACGCAGGCCAATATGACCGTCATTGACGGGGCACTGCGTGCCCACCAGGGTGTACTCAGCGCCGATTCCGGTCACATCAATGTCCACGAAACCGGTGCGGTGGAGGCTACCGGTCACAAGGTGCTGACACTGCCTGCCACGGAAGGAAAGATCAATGCCGCCCAGGTGGCGGCGTATATGGAAAATCACCTGTCCGACGGGGATAAGGAGCATACGGTTCAGCCGAAAATGGTCTATATCTCCCAATCCACAGAGTGGGGCACCGTATATAGCCTGCAGGAGCTGACTGCACTGTCCGAGGTTTGCAAAAAGTACGGTCTTTATCTGTTTGCGGACGGTGCGCGGCTGGGCTATGCGCTCACTGCAACGGATAGTGACGTGACCCTGGGGGATATGGCGCGGCTGACAGACGTGTTTTATATTGGCATGACCAAGTGCGGCGCCTTGTTTGGGGAAACGGTGGTCATTTCCAATCCCGCTTTACAAGAGGATTTTCGCTATGTGATCAAACAGCACGGGGGCATGCTGGCCAAGGGCTGGCTTTTGGGCCTGCAGTTTGAGGCACTGTTTGAAAACGACCTGTATTTTGAGATCACCCGCAACGCAAACGCACAGGCGGATATACTGCGCAGCACGTTGGAAAAGCTGGGCTATAAGCTGTACATATCCGGAAAAACCAATCAGGTATTTCCTATTTTACCGGCAGCGTTGCTGGAAGAGATTTCTGATGCGGTGACCTTCAGCCCAATGGAATGGGTGGACCCGCAGCATCGGGTGGTTCGCTTCTGCACCAGCTGGGCGACCACAGAGGAAGATGTAAAATTTCTGTGTCAATTATTAACAAAGCACACAAAATAGCTTGATTTTCCCACGATCCATAGCATATAATAAAAATAAGCGAAAACGGAGGTGAGTGGATGGATATTCGTGTTGAAAAGCGCACGATACGCAATGTGGGCTTTGCTGTTGTGGGCCTTGTTCTGCTGTATTGGGTGCTGAATCAGAGTCAGCATGTGGCCCATATTCTAAACACCATTACAAACATACTGTCTCCGTTTATCATCGGCTCAGTGCTGGCGTTTATCATTAATGTGCCTATGCGCGCCTTTGAACGGCGCCTGAAGTGGATCAAAAAAGAACGCCTGCGCCGTGTAGTGGCAATGCTCATTGCGGTTTTGCTGATTCTGATGGTGCTGGCCGTGGTGATCATGCTGCTGATCCCTCAGGTTTCTGAGACTGTTCAGCTGTTCATTCCCAAGCTGGAGGCCTTTGCCATCAACACCGGCAACAGCATCAATACCTGGCTTGAAGAAAACCCGGAGATTACCCAGTGGCTTTCGGAAAATACGGGCTTTGAGGGCTTTGACTGGTCCGCGGTAACAAAAACAGCGGCAGACTGGCTGGGCAATGGGCTGACGGAGCTGCTTGGCAGAGCGATTGCGGCCATCAGCAGCATTACCAGCGGCTTTATGAATGCGTTTATTGCCATTGCGTTTTCGATCTATGCACTGTTCCAAAAGGAAAATCTGGCACGGCAGGGACGCAGAATCGTCTATGCGGTGTTCCCTGAGCATATAGGAGACAAGATCGTTCGCGTATTTCGTCTGACCAATTCCACCTTCTCCAACTTCCTCTCCGGCCAGTGCCTGGAGGTCTGTATTCTGGGCATGATGTTTGCCATTGCTATGGCGATTTTCGGAATGCCCTACATCCCTCTGATCAGTGTGCTTGTGGCCATTACCGCGTTTATACCGGTGGTGGGCGCCTGGGTGGGCTGTATCATTGGCGCGTTTCTGATTTTTGTGGCAAGTCCTATGCAGGCGGTTTGGTTTGTGGTGATGTTCGTGGTACTGCAGCAGATCGAAAATAACATCATCTACCCCCGCGTAGTGGGTACATCCATCGGCCTGTCCGGAATGTGGGTGCTGATCGCGGTAGCACTGGGCGGCGAGCTGATGGGCGTTGTGGGTATGTTCCTGATGATCCCCGTGACCTCTGTGGTCTATACACTGATTCGGGGATGGGTCCGTAAGCGGCTGAAAAAACGCCCGGTGCGGGAAGAAAAATTAGAGCCGCATCCGATGGAGCTGCCGGAAAAGATGCCTCTGAAAAAGCCCGGAGAGAATCAGCAGCATCACTACTTTAAACGCAGAAAAAACAAGAAAAGAAAATAAAAGAATTCCCGAAACGCCAAGGCGTTTCGGGAATTTTGCTTATTTCAGATGTTCTTCGTTGATGAGGATATGCACATCGTCCAGCTGCTTCTGAGAGACAGAAGTAGGCGCATCCATCATCAGGTCCTGCGCGGTTTTGTTCATGGGGAAGGTGATGACCTCGCGGATGGATTCCTCACCGGTGAGCAGCATCACCAGACGGTCCACACCGGGAGCGGCACCTGCGTGGGGAGGTGCACCGTAGGTAAAGGCGTTGTACATTGCGGGGAATTTGGCCTTTACGTCCTCTTCGCCCAAGCCCACCATTTGGAAGGCCTTGACCATGATCTCGGGATCGTGGTTACGCACTGCACCGGAGGCGCTTTCGTAGCCGTTGACCACCAGGTCGTACTGGTCGGCGTTGATGGCTAAAAGCTTCTCGGTGTTGCCCTCGGCGTCCAGCAGGGTTTGCATACCGCCCTGGGGCATAGAGAAGGGATTGTGGCAGAATTCCAGCTGGCCGGATTCCTCGCCCATTTCGTACATGGGGAAGTCCACGATCCAGCACATTGCGTATTGCTCTTCGTCGAAGTGACCGGGGATGCGCTTGCCCATCAGGGTGCGGATCACACCGGCGGTCTTCTGTGCGGCGGGTTTCTTACCGGCGGCCATACAGACGAAGCTGCCGGGCTTCAGATCCAAAGCGGCGGTCAGGGCGTCCTTCTGTTGTATCAGGAATTTGGAAACGCCGCCGGTCAGCTCGCCGTTTTCATCCACACGGATCCAGCAGGCCTTGTTGCCGGTCTGCACTTCTACATCGGCAAGCAGTTTATCGATCCACTTGCGTCCCTGGTCAAAATCGTGCACAGCCACAGCCTTGACGGTGGCGTTTTGGAACGGGCCGAATTCACTGCCGGCAACGGCGGCGGTGACATCCCGGATCTCCAGATCAATACGCAGGTCCGGCTTGTCGGAGCCGTAGCGCTCCATAGCCTCGTTATAGGGGATGTGACGGAAGGGGGCCTTGGAAATGCGGCTGTACTTGCCAAACTTCTCAAATACGGGCACCAGCACCTCTTCCAGGGTGGTTAGCACATCGTTTTGGGTGGCAAAGGCCATTTCCATATCCAGCTGATAGAACTCACCGGGGGTGCGGTCTGCACGGGCATCCTCGTCACGGAAGCAGGGGGCGATCTGGAAGTAGCGGTCGAAGCCGGAGGTCATTAGCAGCTGCTTAAACTGCTGAGGAGCTTGGGGCAATGCGTAAAACTTGCCGGGGTGATTACGGGCAGGCACCAAATAGTCACGGGCACCCTCAGGTGAGGAGGCGGTGAGAATGGGGGTGGTGATCTCCAAAAAGCCCTTTTCGGTCATCAGTCGGCGCAGCTCGGCAACCACCTGACAGCGCAAAATGATGTTCTTCTTCACTTCGGGATTGCGCAGATCCAGGTAGCGGTATTTCAGACGTACATTTTCGTCGGCGTCCTTGGATTTGTTGATCTCAAAGGGGAGTTGGTTGTGACGGCATTTGCCCAGCACGGTAATGGACTGGGGAACGACCTCAATATCACCGGTAGCCTGCTTGGGATTTTTGCTTTCTCTTTCCCGCACAGTGCCGGTGACGGAGATGGTGGATTCCTTGTTGATGCCCTTAATAACAGACATCATCTCTTCGTTTTCCACCACGACCTGGGTCGTGCCATAGAAGTCCCGCAAAACGATGAATGCGAAATTTGCACCCACTTCGCGGACGTTTTCCATCCAACCGTTAATGGTGACGGTCTGACCTGCATCGCTTAAACGCAGCTGACCGCAGTGATGTGTTCTGGATTGCAGCATTGGTATATACCTTCTTTTTTATTATGATATCGGGCATATTTTCGCACAAATAAGAGGAAAAGTCAAGGGAAACGGCACAGCAATCGGTGCTGTGCATTAAAAAACTGCACCGAAAATAGAAAAAACGCAAAATATAGGGTGGATTTATGTTAAAAGTATAAAAAAGTTTCGATTATTATTATTTTTAGGTTGATTTTACGGAAGTTTTATCATACAATAATTAGGCTTGCCATAAAAGGAGGGATGATATGCTAAACATTGTACTGGTGGAACCGGAGATCCCTCAAAACTGCGGCAACATTGCCCGCACCTGTGCCGCCACCGGCAGCCGTCTCCATCTGATTCGCCCCTTAGGGTTCGATATTTCCGAAAAGGCCGTCAAGCGGGCGGGGCTGGATTACTGGAATTTGGTGGAAGTGCGGGATTATGAAAATCTTGAAGAATTTTTTGCCTGCAACCACGTGGGCAATATGTGGTGCCTGACCACCAAAGCTCCCCGCTGTTACACCGAGGCCCAATTTACGGAGGATAGCTATCTGTTCTTCGGAAAAGAGACCAAGGGTCTGCCGGAGGATTTTTTGGAGGCCCATCGGGAGAGCTGTGTACGTCTGCCGATGCGGGAAGAGGCGCGAAGCCTGAACTTAAGCAATGCAGTTGCCATTACGGTATACGAGGCGTTGCGGCAAACCGGATTTCCCGGCTTGCAGGATTACGGTAAAATGCGGGTGTAATACCCGAATATATAATGGAGGAATCATTATGAATTACAACAAGAAGTCAATTGAAGACATCGACGTAGCCGGCAAGCGGGTGCTGTGCCGCTGCGATTTCAATGTCCCCACCAAGGACGGCAAGATTACTTCCGACAAGCGCATTGTGGCCGCTATGCCCACCATCGAGTATTTGGTAAAGCAGGGCGCAAAGGTCATTCTGTGCTCCCACATGGGTAAGCCCAAGGGCGAATGGAAGCCGGAGCTGAGCCTGAAGATCGTTGCCGACCGTCTGAGCGAGCTGCTGGGCAAGCAGGTCATTATGGCTGCAGACGTAGCCGGCGAGGACGCCAAGGCAAAGGCCGCCGCTTTGAAGGACGGCGATGTGATGCTGCTGGAGAATACCCGTTACATCAAGGGTGAGACCAAGAACGATCCCGAGCTGTCCAAGGATCTGGCTTCTATGGCTGATATTTTTGTAAACGACGCATTTGGCACCGCACACCGTGCCCACTCCTCTACTGCCGGCGTGGCAGATTACCTGCCTGCTGTTTGCGGTTACCTGGTGCAGAAGGAAGTCGGTGTGATGGGCAAAGCACTGGCCAACCCCGACCGTCCCTTCGTTGCCATCCTGGGCGGCGCAAAGGTATCCGACAAGCTGAACGTCATCAATAACCTTTTGGAAAAGGTCGACACCCTGATCATCGGCGGCGGTATGGCATTTACCTTCCTGGCCGCACAGGGCTACTCTGTAGGTGCTTCCCTGGTAGATAACGAGAAGCTGGACTACTGCAAGGAGATGCTGCAGAAGGCACAGGATAAGGGCGTAAAGCTGCTGCTGCCTGTGGACACTGTGGTTGCAGACGGCTTCCCCAACCCCATCGACGCAGAGATCGCGGTTGCTACCGTGGATTCCACTGCCATTCCCGACGGCAAGATGGGTCTGGATATTGGCGAAAAGGCCCGTGAGGAGTTTGCCGCTGCCGCAAAGGCTGCCAAGACCGTTGTTTGGAACGGACCTATGGGCGTGTTTGAAAACCCCGTTCTGTCTGCCGGCACCAAGGCTGTGGCACAGGCATTGGCAGATTCTGACGCAGTGACCATCGTTGGCGGCGGCGACAGCGCAGCTGCCTGTGAGCAGTTGGGCTTTGCGGATCAGATCACCCATATTTCCACCGGCGGCGGTGCTTCCCTGGAATTTTTGGAGGGCCTGGAGCTGCCCGGCATTGCCTGCCTGCAGGATAAGTAAAATGTGTGAGCAACGGGGTGGCTCTGTCACCCCGTACATATAAAACTTAAATTTTCCACAAAAATGAGGAGAGAAGAATTATGAACAGAAAGTATCGTAAGACAGTTATCGCAGGTAACTGGAAGATGAACAAGACCCCCACCGAGACCAAGGAGTTTATGACCGCGCTGAAGGGCATTCTGCCCAAGGGCCGTTGGTGCGATATCGCTCTGTGCGTACCTGCAGTTTGCATTCCTGCCGCTGTTCGCTCTATGCGTGAGACCCGCGTAGGCATCGGCGCTGAGAACTGCAATGCCAATGCCAGCGGCGCATACACCGGTGAGATCGCCACCAATATGCTGGTGGATGCCGGCTGCAAGTATGTGATCATTGGTCACTCCGAGCGCCGTGCAATGGGCGAGACCGATGCAGATGTCAATGCAAAGGTGCTGGCCGCTTTGGAAGCCGGCCTGACCCCCATTATGTGCTGTGGCGAGAGCCTGGAGCAGCGTGAGGCAGACATCACTGCCGAGTGGATCGCAATGCAGATCAAGCTGGGTCTGAAGGGCGTGCCCGAAGACAAGATCCGCAAGGTGGTCATTGCCTACGAGCCCATTTGGGCGATCGGCACCGGCCGTACTGCTTCTCCCGAGCAGGCACAGGAAGTGTGTGAGCACATCCGTACCGTGGTTCGTAAGCTGTACAGCTCCAAGAATGCCCGCGCCATCTCCATTCTGTACGGTGGCTCTATGAACGAGAAGAACGCCTTCGAGCTGTTGGCTCAGCCCGACATCGACGGCGGCCTGATCGGCGGCGCTTCCCTGGTGCCCGAGAAGTTCGTGCAGATCATCGAGGCTGCCAATCAGCCCACCGTGTAATTTGCGGAACAGATAAGAAACCTGAATGTATGGGAGCTGTTGCGTTATGTTGCAACAGCTCCCAATTTCGCTTTGAACGGAGGAAAACAGAATGCTGCCACAGGATTTTTTGACCCGTATGGAGCAACAGCTGGGAAGTGAATACGGTGCGTTTTTGGAAAGCCTGGAACGGCCTCGCGCGGTGGCATTGCGTTTTAATCCCCTGAAGGGCGATGCGCCCGACCTGCCCTTTATACAGGCGCAGGTGCCCTGGGAGCCGCAGGGCTATTATTATGATGTGCAGTCCCGTCCCGGTCTGCACCCGTTCCATGAGGCGGGCGTATACTATTTACAGGAGGCCAGCGCGATGGCCCCGGTCACACTGCTTGCACCTCAAAAAGGGGAAAAGGTGTGCGACCTGTGCGCCGCACCCGGCGGCAAAACCACCCAAATTGCAGGCCGTATGGGTGGAGAAGGGTTTTTGCTGTGCAACGAGATCAATCCGAAACGGGCAAGAATATTAAGCCGCAACATTGAACGGATGGGTGTTTCCAACGCCTTGGTGACCAACGAGCATCCCGCCCGTTTGGCAGAAAAATATGGGGGCTATTTTGATCGGGTACTGGTGGATGCCCCCTGCTCCGGTGAGGGGATGTTCCGCAAGGAGGAGGCGGCGGTGACCGACTGGAGTGTGGAGACGGTGCAAATGTGCGCCGCCCGTCAAAAGGAGATCCTCCATTCCGCCGCAAAGCTTTTAAAGCAGGGAGGACGGCTGGTGTATTCCACTTGCACCTTCGCACCGGAGGAAAACGAACAGGTGATCGCCTGGTTTTTGGAAAACCACCCGGAATTTACCCCGGTGGAGCTGAATGCCCCCTGGTTTCGTAAGGGCGAAAACGGTACTTTTCGGATGTGGCCCCATAAGCTGTTGGGAGAGGGGCACTTTGCCGCCGTGCTGGAAAAGCAGGGTGACGAAGAATGTTATGTAAACCAAACGATCTCAGAAAAAGCCCCCCGCCTGTGGCTGGATTTTGCCCGGGAGCTGGGCATAACACCGCCGAAGGGGAAATATATCACCTTTGGCACAAGCCTTTACTGCGTGCCGGAGGAGACACCGGATCTGCGGGGCGTGAAGGTTTTACGGCCGGGACTGGAGTTAGGGGAGCTGAAAAAGGACCGCTTTGAGCCTGCCCACGGCCTGGCGCTTTGGCTGAAAAACGCCAAAAATACCGTAGATCTCCCTGCGGATTCCAAGGAAATTGCCGCCTATATGCACGGAGAAACAGTACCTTGTGATCTTGGCGGCTGGTGCCTTGTCCGAGTGGATGGCTTTAGCATCGGATGGGGAAAAGGGGACCAAAAAGTACTGAAAAACCACTATCCTAAGGGATTACGGCGGTAAATGCGAGAAATAAGCACTTTACATAATTCTGCTGATATGGTATAATGACTTTGTATCTCTATTAGGATACGTTGATATTTGAATTTAACAAGGAGTGAAACCCTTGGCAAAATATGAAATTATAGGCGGCAATCCTTTGGTGGGCACAGTGACCATCAGCGGCGCCAAGAACGCGGCGGTGGCAATTCTGCCGGCGGCAGTCTTGGTGGCAGGGAGATGCCGTGTGGAAAACGTGCCGGATATTTCCGATGTGCGGATTCTGCTGAACATTCTCCGGGATCTGGGCGCAGAGATTTCCCAGCCGGAAGAGGGCGTGGTGGAGATCGACTGCACAGAGGTGACCTGCACCAACCCCAACCCGGAATTGGTTAAAAAGATGCGGGCCAGCTATTATTTAATGGGCTCGCTGCTCAGTCGGTTTGGCAAGGCCAAGGTGGCACTGCCCGGCGGCTGTAATTTTGCATCCCGTCCCATTGACCAGCACATTAAAGGCTTTGTGGCCTTGGGTGCGGATGTGGAAGAGACGGAGGAATATGTAAAGCTGTCTCCCGGCCCGGATGGTCTGCACGGCAACCGCGTCAGCCTGGACGTGGTCAGTGTGGGCGCAACCATGAATATTATTATGGCCGCCTGTCTGCTTCCCGGCACAACGGTGATCGAAAATGCCGCCAAGGAGCCTCATATCGTGGATTTGGCGAACTTCCTCAACACCATGGGTGCCAATATCTCCGGCGCCGGTACAGATACCGTGAAGATTCGCGGTGTGGAAAAACTGAGAGGCGGAAGCTACACCATCATTCCCGACCAGATCGAAGCCGGCACTTATATTGCGGCTGTGGCCGCTACCGGCGGCAATGTGCTGGTGCAAAATGTCATTCCCAAGCACATGGAGTGTATTACTTCCAAATTGCAGGAAATGGGCGCAAAAATCTACAATTACGATGATTCCATTCGGATCATCAGTGAGGGCCGTCTGCGGGGCACAACGGTGAAGACCCGTCCCTATCCCGGCTTCCCCACGGATATGCAGGCGCAGATCTGCGTATGTATGGCACTGGCATCCGGCGGCAGCCGCCTGACAGAGAGTGTCTATGAGACCCGCTTCTTCGGCTACTGCTCCGAGCTGACCAGTATGGGCGCGGATATTATGATCAACGGCAAAACCGCCGTGGTCAACGGCCATCCCAAGCTGCACGGCGCAACGGTGCGGGCGCGTGACCTGCGTGCAGGCGCGGCGCTGGTGATCGCAGGCCTGGCGGCTGAGGGCACAACATTTGTGGAAAACATCGGCTATGTAGAGCGCGGCTACGAGCGCATTATTGAGAAGTTTACCGCATTGGGCGCGCAGATCAAACGCATTGAAGATTAAGTTTAAGGGCGTGTTGCTAAGCAACACGCCCTTTGTGTTTAATGGATCTGAATGCCGCCGATGTAGACGGTCTTTTCACTGTAGTCTGCGTTGCAGACTACGAAGTCTGCCTTCTTGCCGCATTCGATGGAGCCGATTTCATGCTGGGCATTTAATGCGCAGGCGGGATTGTAGGAGGCGGCGCGGATGGCGTCCTCCTGGGGGATGCCGAAGGAGATGGCGCGGCGCATACACTCAAACAAATTGGTGGCGGAGCCGGCAATGGTGCCGTCTGCCAGACGGGCGATACCGCCCTTCAGAAATACCTGCTGACCGCCCAGCTCATACTCTCCGTCAGGCATACCGCAGCAGCGGAGGGCATCGGACACGATCACCATTCGGCCTGCGCCGAACATTGAAAAGGCCATTCTGACCACAGCGGGGTGGATGTGCATTCCGTCACAAATCAGCTCTGCACGGACGTTTTTGTTCTCCACAGCGGCGGGGATCACACCGGGGTTGCGGTGGTTGATGGCGGGCATGGCGTTAAACAGGTGGGTCAGGTGCGTCGCACCGGCAGAGAAGGCCTGCTGTGCGTGATCGTAATCAGAATCGGTGTGGGCCACGGATACGGTGCAAAGCTTGCTTGCCCGTTCCACAAATTCCCGGGAACCGGGCAGCTCCGGGGCAATATCCACAATGCGCACCAGACCGTCACAGCCATCGTACAGCTTCTTAAAGCCTTCAAAATCGGGATTTTTCAGATAGGCGCCGTTTTGCGCGCCCTTTTTCTTTTCGGAGAAATACGGACCTTCCATTTGAATACCCATCAGTCTTGCGCAGTCTGCAGGGCGGTCGTTGTGCAGTTTTTTGGCGGTGGCGAAGGCATTTTCCAGTACCTCGTAGGGCAGCGTCATAGAGGCGGGCGCAAAGGAGGTCACGCCCTCTTTAGCCAAATAACGGGCCATTTTCAGCAGCCCCTCATAATCACCGTCGGAAAAATCCGCACCGGAATTGCCGTGGTTATGTACATCCACAAGACCGGGGATAACAGCGGCACCGTTCAGGTTTACCGCGTCGGCAGGGACACTGTCGGGGAGGATCACACCGAAGGTCCCGTCGTCTTTTACTTCAAAGGCACCGAGATGAAAACGAAAATCGGCACCGTAAATTTTAGCGTTTTTATAAAACATTTTCTATGCTCCTTATTTGCGGATCTCAGGCAGGCTGGCGGCGGCGGCACTTTGACCGACCCGGCGGGTGTTCTCATCGGGGAGCATGACCTCCACCTTTTCTGCAAGGGCAGGGAATTCGTCTTTCAGGACTTCCTTACAGGTGCTCAGGATCAGGTCGCCGCCCTTACCGGACATGACGCGGCCCAACAGCATCAGGTGGTGAATATCGTAGAACTGGGAGTACAGCACCACGGTGTAGGCCAGGTAGATGCCGATATCCTTGTAGACAGCGGCGGCACGGGGGTCATCGGCCTCCATCAGCTTCTGAACCACCTTCAGCTTTTCGGCGGGGGTCAGGTTTTCATCCAGCTGGATGCCGGCACGGGGCGCAAGCTTATTGACCGCATCCTGAGAGAAGTACTTACAGCCCACACCGAAATCGGTGGACCACTCGTCCTGCATGGCGTTTTCGTTCAGATCCACAGGGGCAAAGGCCAATTCGTTGATCCAGCCGAGAACGTTTTTATCCTTGTCCACATAGCCAACGGCCTCGCTGGTGCCCATTGCCATACCCATAATCGAGCCTACGTTCATACCCATTGCACCGGCCAGTGCGGAAACGTCACCGTCGTTGGCGACCACGATGGGCACGTCACCGATCTGGGCGGCGGCGCGGTCGAACACAGTTTTTACCTCGTCCCAGCGCTCTCTGGGAACGCAGTAGAAGATGCTGGAGATCATGGGCGCATTGCCGATGAATACACCGGCAGAGGAGACGCCGATGGCATCTACCCGGGGCATCTTGGAAGCGGCAGTGCGGAAGGAGTCCAAAATCCCCTCATACTGGTAGTTGGGGTCAGGATTCTTCTTGGGGTGCCATACGACCTCTTCGGAGTAGACGCATTCACCGTCGATCACTGCGGAGACCTTGCGGTCGGAGCCGCCTGCGTCGAAGCCGATGCGGCATCCGTCCAAATGACCGCCGATGGGCTGGGGGCATTCATTGTCGGCAGGGCAGGCGTCTAAAGGCAGGTCCACGATCTCCAGGGGACGCTCGTAAAGCTTTTGGAAGAAATCGCAGTCAAATGCCCGTTCACCGTCGGCAGAATAAGCCTTTTGCAGCTTTTGCGCAATATTGGATGCACCGCAGATGCTGACCTTGAAGCCGCCAATGGACCACAGCAGGAACTTCACATAGCGCTCCACATAGCGGTAGTCTGCTTCGTAAAATTCAGGGGTGCCGTGAATAAAGGTGCGGCGCACGGAAACGTGGCCGTCGTTGCGTTCAACGGCGATGGCAATGGGAGTGGAAGCGCCCTTGCGGTATGCATCGGCCCAAATGCCAAAGGGGATAAATCCTTCATCTAAGGAAGGAATGTGTTTCATATTGTATTCAATGCCTAAGTAGTTCATAATTGCTCCCTTCTCAGCGCCGCAGTTCGTTTGCGACTTTTGCCACGATCAAATTCATTTGTGTCCAATTTTTTTCCATATCTGCCACAAGCGCCATCTGACTGCGTGCCCGCACCAGATTATGTTCGGGATATGCGATTTTGCTGAAGTACAGGTCCCCGTCCAGATAGTCCTTCAAAAACCGTACTGCCAGCTCCAGGGTCATCACCAGTGCGCCCAGGGGAAGCAGAGCAACCT
Organism: Oscillospiraceae bacterium; assembly: GCA_017621795.1. Lineage (GTDB taxonomy): Bacteria > Bacillota > Clostridia > Oscillospirales > Oscillospiraceae > Faecousia. The sequence continues at coordinate 13,903 of JAGASJ010000034.1, forward strand.
CCATATTGGTCAGGGCAGGGGCGGCTTCCAAATAGCCTCGGGTAAATACCTCAAACAGGTGCAGGTCCAAATGCATTTTGGACACATCCTGCTCGTCCTCGGCGGCAGTGGCGGCACCGTAACGGATGGCGTCACCGTAGTCGTACAGACTGGAGCCGGCCATCACTGTGTCCAGGTCCAGTACGCATAGGCTTTTCCGGGTTTCGGAATCCAGCAGAACATTGTTGAGCTTGGTGTCGTTGTGGGTCACCCGCAGGGGCAGGATGCCTGCGTCCAGCATTTTTTGCAGGATGCAGCCGGTTTTTTCCCGTTCCATCAAGAAGGCGATATCTTCGGCAGTTTCCGCAACACGGCCTACGCAGTCCAGCTCCACCGATTCCCGAAGCTGCATATAACGATCCTGGGTATTGTGGAAATTGGGAATGACCTCGTAAAGGGAATCGGCAGGGAAGTCGGCCAGCAGCTCCTGAAAACGGCCAAAGGCCAATGCGCTCTGGTAAAAATCCTCGTCACTTTCCGGGGCATCCAGTGTAAAGCCGCCTACCAGATAAGACATTCTCCAAAATTCACCGTCCGGTGTTTTGTGGTAGAATTTTCCGTCCTTAGAGGGGATAAAATGCAGGGTCATACGGGGGTCTTCGATCCGTTCCCGCAGATAGTCGGTGATGGCACAGGTGTTGTTCATCATGCGGATGGGGTTTTTAAAGACGTAGCGGTTGATGCGCTGCAAAACATATTTTGTACCCTTTTCTGTAATGACGCAAAAGGTATTGTTGATATGGCCGCTTCCGAAGGCCCGGCAGGAAATGGGATCAGAATCTGTCTGAAAAGCAAATGCTGCTTTTTCAATACTCATCATTCGTTCACCTCAAAATATAATAGATGCCATACTTCCGCATAGTATCATACGAATTCTACCACATCCCGGCAAAAAAATCAATGGATATGTGCTGAAATTCGGAAAACGGCGAAGGATTTACGGGATGAAATTTCCGCTTTCGGGGGTAAAATGAATTGACATTTTGGCAGGAAGTCTGTATAATGTTTTCGGAAATATTAAAAGGCGGAAATCGTCTTTGAAAGAAAGGATAATTGCCATGATTTACAGTACTGAAGTACAGCACATGTGTCCTGTGGCCAAGGGTGCCTATCACGGCCCCGCTCCCATTCCCGAAGAGGGCAAGTGGGTGCAGGTCAAGGAGATTAAGGATGTCAGTGGTTTTACCCACGGCATTGGCTGGTGCGCTCCCCAGCAGGGCTGCTGCAAGCTGACCCTGAACGTGAAGGAGGGCATCATTGAGGAGGCTCTGGTTGAGACTTTGGGTTGCTCCGGTATGACCCACTCTGCCGCTATGGCTTCCGAAATTCTCATCGGAAAGACCCTGTTGGAGGCGCTGAATACCGACCTGGTATGTGACGCCATCAACACCGCTATGCGGGAGCTGTTCCTGCAGATCGTCTATGGCCGCAGCCAGTCCGCATTCTCCGAGGATGGCCTGGCAGTGGGCGCATCTCTGGAAGATCTGGGTAAGGGCCTGCGCAGCCAGGTTGGCACCATGTTTGCCACCAAGGCCAAGGGTCCCCGCTACCTGGAAATGGCAGAGGGCTATGTCACCCGTTGCGCGCTGGATGAGAACAATCTGATCATCGGTTACGAATTTGTCAACCTGGGCAAGATGATGGACTTCATCAAGAAGGGCGATGACGCTGCTGTCGCTCTGGAGAAGGCCAAGGGCAGCTACGGCCGCTTTGCCGGTGCCGCCAAGTACATCGACCCCCGTCACGAATAAGAGGAGGATTGCACAATGGCTTTGTTTGAAGGTTACGAAAGAAAAATTGACAAAATCAATGGTGTCCTCGCTCAGTACGGTTTGGAATCTGTGGAGCAGTGCCGTGAGATTTGTCAGGCAAAGGGCTTCGACCCCTACACCATCACTAAGGGCATTCAGCCCATCGCTTTTGAGGACGTTGCATGGGCCTACTGTGTTGGCGCCGCAATCGCTCTGAAGAAGGGCGTTAAGAACGCTGCCGAGGCTGCTGAGGCCATCGGCATCGGTCTGCAGGCATTCTGCATCCCCGGCTCTGTTGCCGAGGACCGCAAGGTCGGCCTGGGCCACGGCAACCTGGGCGCAATGCTGCTGCGGGACGAGACCAAGTGCTTTGCCTTCCTGGCAGGTCACGAGTCCTTTGCCGCCGCTGAAGGCGCAATCGGTATTGCCCGTTCTGCCAACAAGGCTCGTAAGGAGCCCCTACGTGTCATTCTGAACGGCTTGGGTAAGGATGCCGCACAGATCATCAGCCGTATCAATGGCTTTACCTATGTGCAGACCAAGTTCGACTACTACACCGGCGAGCTGACCATCGTGAACAAGATCGCTTATTCCGATGGCGAGCGTGCCGCAGTGAACTGCTACGGCTGTGACGATGTCCGTGAGGGCGTTGCAGTTATGCACCACGAGGGCGTGGATGTTTCCATCACCGGCAACTCCACCAACCCCACCCGCTTCCAGCATCCTGTTGCCGGCACCTACAAGAAGGAATGCATCGAGCAGGGCAAGAAGTACTTCTCCGTTGCTTCCGGCGGCGGCACAGGCCGTACCCTGCACCCCGATAATATGGCTGCAGGCCCCGCTTCTTACGGCCTGACCGATACCATGGGTCGTATGCACGGTGATGCACAGTTTGCAGGCTCCTCCTCTGTGCCCGCACACGTGGAAATGATGGGCTTCCTGGGCGCTGGTAACAACCCCATGGTCGGTATGACCGTTAGCGTTGCTGTTGCTGTGGAAGAAGCACTGAAGTAATCCAATATTAAACCATAGGGGACGGGTTTCCCGTCCCTTGGTATAAAGTACAAAATAAGCAAGCACATCCTGTCTGAAAAATCAGATCAGATGTGCTTGCTTGTTTTTCCTGCTGATGTGGCGGTGTTCTTGACAAAAATGGGGGAAAGGGTATAATAAGCCCATAGAATTGCGATAAAAAGGAAGGGTGCTATGAAACTGAAAAAGCTCCTGCAGGTTTTTTGGACATTTTTTAAAATCGGTGCGTTCACCTTTGGCGGCGGCTATGCCATGATCCCCCTGATTCAAAATGAGGCAGTGGAAAAACGCCATTGGGTCACCGATGATGATATTTTGGAGATCGTGGCCATCGCGGAGTCCACGCCCGGCCCCATTGCCATCAATTCCGCCACCTTTGTGGGCTACCGTGCCGCAGGCGTATTGGGTTCGGTGTGTGGAACACTGGGTGTGGTTTTGCCCAGCTTTGTGATCATTTTGGCGCTGTCCTTCGTTTTGCAGGAATTTCAGGCGCTGCGGGCGGTGCAGTATGCCTTTTTCGGTATCCGTGCAGGCGTGCTGGCGCTGCTAATCAAGGCACTTTGGACGATGTACAAAAAAAGCCCCAAGGGCTGGCCTGCCTACGTGGTGATGGGCCTTTCCTTTTTGCTGACGGCGGTATTTAGCATCAATGTGATTTTTGTCATTATCGGCTGTGCCATTTTCGGCCTTGTGACCTCTCGCATCCTGAAGAAGGGGGAGGTGGCATAATGGTATTTTTAGAGCTGTTTTTAACTTTTTTCACCATTGGCATCGTCACCTTTGGCGGCGGCTATGCTATGCTGCCCATGATTCAGGAGCAGGTGGCCGCCCGTTGGGGTGACCTGATCACAGAAGCCCAGCTGGTGGACTTTGTTGCAGTCAGCGAATCCACCCCCGGCCCCTTTGCCATCAATATGGCTACCTATATCGGCTCTGTGGTAGGCGGTGAACAGGGCGGCTTTATGTGGCAGGTGCTTGGCTCATTTTGTGCCACAATGGGTGTGGTTTTGCCCAGTTTCATCATCATTTTGATCGTGGCGCGGATCTATGACCGCTTTAAGGAAAGCACCATCGTAAAGGGCTGTATGACCGGTCTGAAGCCGGCGGTCGTAGGGCTGATTGCAGGTGCGGTGCTCAATGTAATGGGCACGGTGTTCTGCCCCGGCGGTTGGGCGGCGGCATTACTGTCTACACCTGCGTTTTATATCAGCGGCGCCATTGCGGTTACGATGGTGATCCTGGCATTTAAGAAAGTGCCGCCCATTGTGATCATCTGCCTTTCTGCGGCAATCGGTATTGCAGTAGGCTATATGGGACTATTGGATTAAAGGTATTATATGAAAACGAAGTATTTTGATGTAAAGGATGCCGGCATCAGTGTCAAATGTAAGCTGTACTACGGCGAGGGGCACACTTTCCCCCGTGTGGTGCTGGCGTGCCACGGCTTTGGGGGCAACAAGGATAATGCCATCACCCAAAAGCTGGCAGAGACATTGCTCCCTGTGCATAAGGATACAGCGGTGCTGGCCTTCGACTGGCCCTGCCACGGAGACGATGTGAAGCAGAAGCTGAGCCTGCAGGACTGCACCCGTTATTTGGAAACGGTAATTCATTATGCCCATCATACACTGGGCGCAAAAACCCTGCTTGCCTCCGGCAACAGCTTTGGCGGCTATCTGCTGTTAAAGCATCTGTATGAGCAGGAAAACCCCTTTGAGAAGATCCTTTTGCGCTGTCCTGCAGTGTGTATGTATCAGGCACTAATGCAGGGCATTGTGGAGTCGGGGCAGGCAGAAAGCCTGAAAAAGAAGGATGCATTGGTGGGAACAGAGAAGAAAATCCGTGTTTGTGCCGCCTTTGTGGAGGAACTAAAGAATAACGACATTACCGCGTGGGACTACACGAATCATACAGACGAGGTGCTGATTCTGCAGGGCACGAAGGATGAGCTGATCCCCCACGATACGGTGCAGAGCTTTGCGGATAAAAACGGACTGGATATGATCAGCGTGGAAAACGCAGACCACCGTTTCCGCGACCCGGTAAAGACCCGGGAATTTATAGACTACGCAATGCAATACTTTTTTGAATAAAAAAGAGGGTGTCTCATACATTTTGAGACACCCTTTGTTGTTTACAGGTATTGGAAGAGCTTTTCAGCCGCCAGCTTGTCGTAGCCGCGGATAAAAGCGGAAAGCTCACCGGCGATGATTCTGGTGCCGCCTAAAGTGTTGCTTTCGATGTTCAGGGGGAGCAGGGGATCGTGGAGGGAAAGCCGCAGTAAAAACCAGCCGTCACCGTGATCCTTGTCTAAATTTACCCGCACACCCTCGTAATTGTCAGGCGCTAAGGACCAGCCGGGCTGTGTTTGTGCGTAGGCGGTCAGCTCGTCAATGACCTGCTGGCCGTAGGGCTTAAAGTCCTCTAAAAGAATGTTCATCCGGAACTCCACACTCTCTGCCGGCTCTTCCAAAGAGGCGATGAGAGATTGCAGGGTGTAGCCCTCTTTTTTGCCACGGGAGAGCTCAATGAGCAGCTTTGTCACCAAATAGGCGCCGTCATCCAGGAAGTAGTTTTCCTTCAGTGCACCGTGACCGGAGGTCTCGATGGCCAGCTGGCTGTCCTGCCCCTGCTGATTCAGACGGATGGACTCGTTAATGACGTTTTTGTAGCCCCGCTTGAAGCGGTGATGGATACCGCCTTTTTGTGTGATGAATTTTCCCAAGCCGGTGGAGGTGATGGAGTCGGTCACAATGGTGGTGCCGGGATGCTCCCGCAACAAAATGGCGGAGAGCATGGCAATAATGCGGTTGCGGTTTAATTCACTGCCGTCGCTGAGCACTGCACCGGCACGGTCCACATCGGTGTCGAAGATGATGCCGAAGTCCGCGTGGTTGGCAAGCACGGCACCGGTAATACTCTGCATGGCGGTTTTGTCTTCCGGGTTGGGAATGTGGTTGGGGAAGCTGCCGTCCGGGTCTAAGTAAAGACTGCCATCTGTGTCTGCACCCAAGGGCTGTAATACCTTTTCGGCATAGAAGCCGCCTGCGCCGTTACCCGCATCCACCACGATCTTAAAGCCCTTCAGGGGCGCGCTTTCACCGGTGGCGGTGCGTACCTTGTCTACCAAAATGCCGGCATAGGTATCCATAAAAGTGCCGGAAAGAAGCCTCCCTGCAGGAAGCCCGGTCTGCGCCGCACTGCCTGCGTAAGTCAAAATGGACCCAATGTCTTTGGACTCCAAACCACCTGCACAGGTGAAGAATTTAAAGCCGTTGCGGTTAAAGGGCAGGTGACTGGCGGTGATCATCACCGTGCCGTCAAAGCGGTAGCCCTCGGTGACGGTTGCCATAAACATCGCAGGGGTGCTGGCCATGCCGAAGTCGGTAACTTCCAAACCGCTTTGCACCATAGCATCGCAGATAAAGCGGCACAGGTTTTCACCGGAAAGACGGGAATCCCGCCCTACGGCAACCCGCAGACCCTCTTTTTTGCCGGTTTTTTCCATCAGCCACAGTGCAAATCCGCGGCCAATATCCCGACAGGCCTGTTCGGTCAGATTGATGTGCTGACCTTCTATACCTTCCAGTGCAACGCCACGAATATCACTGCCGTTTTGAAGCTTGCTGTAATCCATAAAATCCTCCAATAAACGTTTTTACATCTTTTCAGGGGCAGAGAAGCCCAAAAGGTCGATGCACTGCTCCAAAATGCTTTTGGACAGGGCGATCAGGCTGATGTAGCCCTGCTGCAGCGCCTCGTTCTCCTCGGTCAGGATGCGGGTCTCGTGGTAGAATTTGTTGACCGCACCGGCCAGTTCATAAATGTAGGCACAGATCAGATTGGGGGAGGAGGTACGCAGTGCGCTTTCCAGTGCGGGGGACAGCTTGGTGATGCACAGCATCAGCTCTTTGGCGTACTCGTTGGCAGGAGGCGCAATGGGAAGCTGCTCCCAGGCACCGTAGCGGGCCAAAATGGACTTAATGCGCACGATGGTGTAAAGAATATAAGGGCCGGTGTTGCCCTCGAAGGCGGCAAAGCGCTCCATATCAAAGTTGTAGTCTTTGGTGGGCTGGTTGCTCAGGTCGCCGTATTTCAGCGCGCCCATTGCGATCTTGCGGGTGGTTTCTTCCACCTCGTCGTCGCTGACGATCTTGTTTTCCAAAACCTTGGAGCGGACAAAGTCGGTCATATCGGAGATCAGCTGCTCCAAACGCAGCACACCGCCGTCACGGGTCTTGAAGGGCTTGCCGTCTGCACCGTTCATTGTGCCGAAGCCAATGTGCTCCAATACGGTCTCGGGTCTGACGATACCGGCCTTGCGGGCGGCACGGAATACCTGCTCAAAGTGCAGATTCTGCCGCTTGTCGGTAACGTAGAGCATCTTGTCGGGATTCCAGTCCTGCATACGCTGTACCATAGTGGCCAGGTCGGTGGTGGCGTAAATGGAAGAGCCGTCGGACTTGACCAAAATACAGGGAGGCATCTCCTTTTTATCCCCTTCTTCTTCTACGGGGATCACCCAGGCTCCTTCAGACTGCACTGCAATGCCCCGGGCCTTCATATCCTCCACCATAGCGGGAATATAGGGATCGGCATCGCTTTCGCCCAGCCACTGCTCGAAGTAAACGTTCAGATTGTCGTAATTCTTCCGCAGGTCTGCCACAGAGATGTTCATAATGTGCCGCCAAATGGCGCGGTAGCCCCGACGGCCGTTTTGCAGCTCAAAGGTGGCCTGATGGGCCTTTTGAGAAAATACGGGGTCGGATTTTTTGCCGGAGGCGGTGGGATACATCTCCTCTAATTCAGAGAGGGTGAAGGGGGCTTCGGTGGGGTATTCACCGGTAAAGTCGGGGTCGAAGTAGGGAAGCTCCGGCTGACGCTCCTGCAGCTCGGCGATGATCAGACCCATCTGCAAGCCCCAGTCGCCCATGTGGATATCACCAATGGTGTTGTAGCCTAAGAATTTATGCAGGCGCTTCAGGCTCTCGCCGATGATGGCGGGACGCAGATGACCGATGTGCAGAGGCTTTGCCACGTTTGCACCGCCGTAATCCACCACGACCGTCTGACCGGCACCGATCTTCTCCACGCCAAAGTCCGGCGCGGTGCGCATACCCTCCAAATAGGAGGCAAGGAAGCTGTCGGACAGGTTCAGGTTGATGAAGCCGGGCATTACCGCCTGACACATGGAAAAGTCTGCACCGGACAGGTGCTCCACTACGGCGTTGGCGATCTGAATGGGTGCGCATTTATAGGCCTTGGCGGCAGACAGCGCACCGTTACACTGATACTGGCACAGATCGGGACGGTTGGAAACAGTCACCCGTCCGTAGGATGCATCGTAACCGGCATCCATAAAGGCCTGCTCCATTTTTTTAGAAATGATATCTAATATTTTCTCCATTTTTCAAACTCCTAAGAAATGAGATTGACCGAAGGTTACTTGTTTTTCTGCTCGTTCATCCAGAACAGAAATTCGTCGTAGGTGCCGTAGCGGTCGATGATGGTGCCGTCCGGCTGGAAGGCAATGACGCGGTTACAGGTGGAGGTCAGCATTTCGTGGTCGTGAGAGGCCAAAAGCACTACGCCGGGGAAGGCTTCAAGGCCCTTGTTGACGGCCTGGATGGACTCCATATCCAAATGGTTGGTGGGCTGGTCCAGCAGCACCACGTTGGCGCCGCTAAGCATCATTTTAGACAGCATACAGCGCACCTTTTCACCACCGGAGAGGACCTTGACCTGCTTAAATACGTCCTCGTTGGAGAACAGCATACGGCCCAAAAAGCCTCGCAGGTATACATCGTCCTTCTTGGCGGAGTACTGACGCAGCCAGTCTACCAGCTCCATATCGTTGCCCTCAAAGTAGGCGGTGTTGTCCTTAGGCAGATAGCTGCGTACCGTGGAAATGCCCCACTTGACAGAGCCTTCATCGGGCTCCAGCTCGCCCATCAGAATTTGGAAAAGGGCGGTTTGCGCCAGTTCGTTTTCACCCACAAAGGCGATCTTGTCGTTTTTGCCTACGGAGAAATAAACATTGTCCAAAAGCTTCACGCCGTCAACGGTGACGGAAACGTCCTTGACGGTCAGGATGTCCTTGCCCAGCTCCCGTTCCGGCTGGAAGCCTACGAAGGGATAGCGGCGGGTAGAGCAGGGCATCTCCTCCACAGTCAGCTTGTCCAGCAGCTTGCGGCGGGCGGTAGCCTGCTTGGCCTTGGACTTGTTGGCGGAGAAGCGCTGAATAAACAGCTGCAGCTCTTCAATCTTCTCCTGATTCTTCTTGTTCTTGTTGCGGATCATAGCCTGCACCATTTGGGAGGATTCGTACCAGAAGTCGTAGTTGCCTACATACATCTTGATCTTGCCGTAGTCGATATCCACTGTATGGGTGCAGACGGTGTTGAGGAAGTGACGGTCGTGGGACACGGCGATCACCATACCGGGGAAGTCCAGCAAAAAGTCTTCCAGCCAGTTGATGGAGTCAATATCCAGGTTGTTGGTGGGCTCGTCCAGCATAACGATGTCGGGATTGCCGAACAGCGCCTGTGCCAGCAAGACCTTCACCTTCAGACGGGGATCGGTATCGCCCATCAGGCTGTAGTGCAGATCGGTGGGCACACCCAAGCCCTGCAGCATACGGGAGGCGTCGGATTCTGCTTCCCAGCCGCCCATCTCCGCAAATTCCACTTCCAGCTCCGAAGCGCGGATGCCGTCCTCATCGGAGAAGTCTTCCTTTTCGTAAATGGCGTCCTTCTCCTTCATCACATCGTAAAGATGCTGATTGCCCATGATCACCGTGTCCATAATGGTGTAGCTGTCGTAGGCGTTCTGATTCTGCTTCAGAACAGACACCCGCAGCTCGGGCGGAATAGTAATGGAGCCGGTGGTGGAGTCCAGCTCGCCGTAAAGCAGGCGGAGGAAGGTGGATTTGCCGGCGCCGTTGGCACCGATGATGCCGTAGCAGTTGCCGGGCAAAAACTGCAGGTCTACGTGCTGAAACAGCCATTGACCGCCAAATTGCATACCCAGATTGTTTACTGTAATCATTTTAAATACCTCGTTATCCTTTGCCCGCAAATAGGTGCTCCCTGAAAGGCGCATCTATCCGCTGGGCGCATATTCTTTCATTATAATTATACCAAATAATGGGGAATAATCAAGAGCAAAACCGAAAACCCAATTGTAAATAAACTAATAACTTTCATTTTGAGGGTTGCAATTTCCGAATTCTGCGTTATAATATTAGCACTCACACATTTAGAGTGCTAACGAGAAGGAGAACACACTATGGCAAAGAAACAATTTAAAGCAGAATCCAAGCGACTTTTGGACTTGATGATCCATTCCATTTACACCCATCAGGAGATTTTTCTCCGTGAGATCATTTCCAACGCCAGTGACGCTATGGACAAGCTGGCCTATACAGCCTTGACGGACGACAAGGTATCGGTCAATCGGGAGGAGCTGAAGATCACCCTTACCCGCAATGAGTCCGATGGCGTTTTGACCGTATCCGATCGGGGCATCGGTATGACCAAAGAGGAACTGGAGGAGAATTTAGGCACCATCTGCAAGTCCGGCTCTTTGGGCTTTAAGCAGAATATGGAGCAGACTGAGGATATCGACATCATCGGTCAGTTCGGCGTGGGCTTTTACGCCGCCTTTATGGTATCGGACAATGTAACAGTCATCTCCAAAAAATACGGAGAGGACACTGCCTGGAAGTGGACCTCTAACGGCGGTGACGGCTACACGGTCACTGAGGCACAGCGTGCATATCCCGGTACCGACATCATTATGACCCTGAAAAAGGATACAGAGGACGAGCAGTACAGCCGCTTTTTGAAGGAGTGGGAGCTTCGTTCTTTGGTGAAGAAGTATTCTGATTATATCCGCTATCCCATCTGTATGCAGGTCCAAAAGTCCCGCCGCAAGGAGGGCTCTTCCGATGAACATCCGGAGTACGAAAGCTACACCGAGATGGAGACCCTGAACTCCATGGTGCCCATCTGGCAGAGAAACAAGAAGGATGTGACCGCTGAGGAATACAACACCTTCTATCGGGAAAAGTTTATGGACTACAGTGAGCCTGCCCGGGTGATCTCCTTCAGCGCAGAGGGTAATGTGTCCTTTAAGGCACTGCTGTATATCCCCTCCAAAGCACCCTTTGATTACTACAGCAAGGACTATAAGCGGGGGTTGCAGCTGTATTCCTCCGGCGTGATGATCATGGATGCCTGCGAGGATCTGCTGCCGGAGCACTTCTCTTTTGTGCGGGGTGTGGTAGACAGTCAGGATCTGTCCCTGAATATCAGCAGAGAGCTGCTGCAGCACGACCGTCAGCTGAAGATCATTGCCCGTGGCATCGAAAAGAAGATCAAGGCAGAGCTGACCGCAATGCTGGAAAATGACCGTGAAAAGTACTGCGATTTCTTTGCCGCCTTTGGCCGTCAGTTAAAGTACGGTGCAGTGGCACAGTACGGCGCCCATAAGGATGCGACCCAGGACCTGCTGCTGTTTTACAGCAATCGTGAGCAAAAGCTCATCACCCTGAAGGAATATATCGATTCGATGGCCGAGGGACAGGAAAAGATCTATTATTTGGCAGGCGAGTCTGTTGACCGCCTTTCCAAAATGCCCCAGGTCCGCACCCTGAAGGATCGGGGCTATGATGTGCTGCTTCTGACCGATGAGGTGGATGAATTTGTGCCTCAAACCCTGATGACCTACAGCGAAAAGTCCTTCTGCAACGCCGCCACCGAGGATTTGGGCCTGCAGACGGAAGAGGAAAAGGAAAAGCTGAAGGAGCAGACCGAGAAGAAGCAAAGCCTGCTGACCTTCGTAAAGGACAGCCTGGGTGACGATGTAACACAGGTGCGCCTGGTGACCAATGCCACCTCTGCGCCGGTGTGCCTGGTGCCTGCTTCCGGAATGAGCTTTGAGATGGAAAAGTATATGAAGCGGATGAATCCGGAGTTCAATATGCCCGCAATGCGGATCTTGGAGCTGAATCCGGAGCATCCCGCAGTGCAGGCATTGGAGGTTGCAGTGGCCACCGATGCGCAAAAGGCTAAGGATTATGTGACACTTCTGTACAATCAGGCACTTCTGCTGGCGGACCTGCCCATCAGCGACCCCGCCGCCTACACCGAGCTGGTTTGCAAATTTATGAAATAAAACAAAAATTACGGGACGGCAATGCCGTCCCGTAATTTATATAAAAAAGCAACTTACGTCCGAAGGAACTGTCATTGCGAACCAGTGACCGATGTCACTGGTGTGGCAATCCGTTTCCCCATATTCGCACCCACCTACCGTAAAACCTCGTAGAGGCCAATGCCCACATTGGCCCGCAACGGCTCCCCCTATACAAGAAAGCACCGTAGGGAACGGCCTGTGTGCCGTTCCTTGCTGCACATTATGAGAAATAATTTTGCGGAATGACACATAGGTCATTCCCTACGCGCCTGTTTTGATACACCTGCGTCCGAAGGAATTGTCATTGCG
>JAGASJ010000035.1 GCA_017621795.1 Oscillospiraceae bacterium
AAAGTCCTCAATCAGTTCAGAGCGGAGGGACTGAACCGGATATCCGTTTACATGGCCGTCGTTGTAATACTCGGTATCCCATTCCTCGTTGTGCTGCCAGCTATCCTCACCGTCGAGGGATACATCGTACTGCATTACGAGGTTAAAGGAATAAAGACCGTATTTCTTGTAAAAAGCCTCGCTGTCACGGTCGTACTCTGCCGCAAGAAGTGCCACCTCCGGATCGGCTACCATGATCATTCGCAGATCATCGTGGTGTCCTTCACTTGCATCCCCGTCGGTATAGACGAAGTAATTGGGGGTTTTGGGCGCGGTGAGTTCAAATTTCGATATGTCGTTTTCCTCTGCCGCAAACGCTGTTACCGAGAATAGGGACAACAGCAGAAGCAACAATGCTAACAGTTTTTTCATAGCGTTGTCCTCCGATCTTTAGTTAAGATAAGCACTTACCTTTACTTCATTCTTGCTGGGATAATGCAAAATGGTAATCTCCATCGTGTCGGTGGAAATGATATATTCCGTATAGCTTGAAAGTCCGCCTTCACTTGCCTGGGTGCCAATTTCCTGTTCGATGTAATCAACAAGTGCATCAACGTCTGCCTGCGCTACTTCTTTATAGTTGGCTTCATAGAGAGATTTATAGATGCTTGCAAATGTAGAGCCGGGATCGCGCAGGTAAATCTGTGCCTTGGATTGTGTACCAATGCCTTTTTTCAGTCCGACAGGCACGATTGCAACATCGTGGCCTTCGTTCAGAATTGTAATGTCAGCGTCTACGACATCCCACAGCTCACCTTTATCTTCTTCACGATTCAAAAGGCCATCGTCGGACTGAGAAGTGCCGGGGGTGCCGCCTTCACTACCGGAAGGTGTTTCATTGTTACCGCAAGCGGCAAGGGCGAATACCATCATTGCCGCAAGCGATATTGCCAATAATTTTTTCATTGTAATTTCCTCCAATTTCTTATTTGAATAAATCTAAAAAGCTGGTTTTCTTCTTAGGTTCGGGTTTGACATAGTTAAAGCCGCCACGGGGTTCTGACTTGTCAAATCCGATGGACGGACAATCGGAATCACCGTCAAAGCAGTGCTCGGTATCCACATGGTAAACGACACCGTCAATACGCTTGTACAGATGCTCGACACTCGGATATTCTCCCGCCTGACGGAAGCCGTTTTGGAGAAGCACCTGACGGTACTCGGAGACAGCACGCCCAGCGGCGGTTGCATTTCCGTTGAATTCGGCACCGAAGATATAATGCGTACCGTAATCGTCAATGTACATCTTTGTGCCTCCGCAAGTCCATTTGGGATATTGCGGGAGCTTTGCATCCCACTGCGCCATCACAGCGGCATTGCGGTCGGCCTGCGCCTGTTCCTCTTGGATAGCAGCGGGGAGCTTGGTGCCGCAGTCCTGACAGAACTTGGTGCCGATGGCGTTCTGCTTGCCGCAGCTCGGACAGACAGCGCCTTGTGCCACCGTCTGTTCGGGAAGCTGTGTGCCGCATTCGGGGCAGAATTTCTTATCTGCCGTGGTGGGTTTGTTACAGTTCGGGCAGACCTTCATGTTCTTCGCCGCCTCGGTAGCATAGCCCTGCACCGAGCGCTCCAGATTTGCCATAGCGCCTTCCAGACCGGACGAGCAAGCTGCCTGCTGCTCGGTGTTCTGTGCCGCCTGATCGATGGCGTTTGCCGCCTTGTTTGTCAGGTCGGTCACGGTCGGCTCAATGGCTTTGACCATGGCCTTGCCCACGGCATCGCTGACACCGCGTCTGATCGCTCTTTCTAAAAAGCCCATAAAGTATCCTCCTTTTCAATGGATTAATTTTTCATCGTTTGGGGTGGTGCGTTCTCTTTCATTTTTTTGAAACAATCCAGGCAAGCTCCAAAAGCGTCTGTGCTGTCATAGCAATCATCACATACACACTGAAAACAATGTCGGCACTGATTGAACCGCAAGGCAAGCTGCTGGGTTGCTTTCACCTTTGCGTGGTTAAAGGCGGACTGGCTTAATTTGTTCGCCCTGCCGTTCGCACACCTTGCAAGCGTTCGCACGCTCCGACAGATCAGCGGTATCTTCGCTCCGTACTGCTTCTTGCCGCAGATCGGACACTCAGCATAAAAGCGCAAGGTTTCCGCATCCACTCGGATTCGCTTGTAGAACAGTTTCATATTCCACCTCCGTTCTGTAGATTTACCGTTTGTAACTTTTTTGGGGCGTTTTCGCTTTTTTGCGCAAAGCCATTGAAAAATGTTCCCGCTTATAATATAATAATAGATGACGTTTGGGGTGTTCCTCTGTAATGCTCAAAGCGGACAGAGGATTTTATGTTCGTACCGTGTACCAACATCCCTTTAACTTTTTTTCGCAGGTATGGGGAAGGCTATAGCTTGCCCCTCCCGTGCTTTACACTTAAAATAATACGGATTATTTTGGTTTTGTATATCCCACGTTGGTGGGATATTTGGGGGGATACCCTGAAAAAACGTGGGATTTTTTTAAAAATTGCGGGGGATAACCCCTTTTTGGATAAAATTTTGACGCAAAGGAAGGTACGCTTTATGAATGACTCTATTCTCATAGAAAACCAACAAAAGAGGAGAGATATGCCGCTGTGGATGCTGGTCTGCTTCTCTATGTTCAGCTTTTGGCAGATGGGATTTATCTATTATTTCCTTGAGCCGTCCTCGGCTCTCGACGGAAAGATCCCCATCGACATTAACATCGATTACGGCACTACGCTGACAGCGGTTTGTTACATACTGGGTATCCTTACGATGATCTTCTTACCGAGGATTATTACGTGGGCGCAGAGGATCGCCACGGGCGTTGCGCTTCTTTCGGCTATCGCTTTCTTCCTACCTCTGCCGGAGGATGCTCTGCGCTTTAACATTTACCTGCAGATCTTCTGCTGCTGTCTAATGATCGGCTTTGAGACCTTTCTTGTGGTTACTTACTTTTCCGAGAAAAGCAGCGTTAAGTATCTGACCTTCGGCTATGGCATAGCGGTGTTCCTGATCGCTTTGGTTCAGAACGAGGTGATATCTATCCCGTTCTCTACCTTCCGCTATGCAATGGTGGTGGCTCTTGTGCTTCTGTTTATCTTCTTCCTCCGTATCCCTGCGGGTAAGGAGCATCTGCCGAGATTTGTTAAGAAGAGCGACGGCATTATCGCACCTAAAAAGCTGATGTGGGGTACATATCTTCTTATGTTCGTTATCGCACTGATGGGCGTTGCCGGCCCTGCGGTTGTTGGTAAGGCAGAGCACGGCGTTTCCATTATGTATTTGATCGTGGCACTTTCTTGTTTTTCCATGTACTTGATCCACAAAAAAGCGAACATTC
>JAGASJ010000036.1 GCA_017621795.1 Oscillospiraceae bacterium
CACGGTTATTATAAGAACGGCGAAAACAAACCATGCAACTATATTCGAGGTTACCTTTGCTTAGTAAAAGCCGCCCAGCATTTCCGGGAGAGGGGTACGCTCACGAACTTTACTTACAGTGTACCCGCAGGCTATGACGAGCTGTGTGGTATGGTCAAGAAGTTAAAAAAGCCGGGGATGACGGAAGCTATCAGCAGGCAATCCAAAGGAGTAAAAAGTGGAGCCTTCATTTACACCGAAGCTGACTGGGAAAAAGGAGCCTACTTCATCTACGGAATGGCATTACACACGCTGGCAGACGCCTTTGCCCACAGTGCTTATGGTTATAATGGCTACACTTACAAGAATAACAAGGATGGAATGCGTATCGAAAGATACTACGCATGGTCGCCAATCCGCCACGGCTCCTGTGTCATTGATAACAAAAAATATACACTCTATAACAAGAGTGACAATAAGAAGTATAAGCCCCAGCGGTATCAGCAGGCACAAATCGCCGTCAAAACAGCACTAAGCAGCCTGACAAGCACCCACGGCACCCCGTTTGACAACGCCACCTCCGGAAGCATAGCCGTATTTAACAGCATGACGGAAGCCGTCCCTCTGGAGGAAGCAGACAAAGCCTATGGTGAAGATGCCAGTGGAAACCCTGTCCCAACCGCCAAGAGGGAAAGCTATTTAAAAAAGCAGTTTGGCTTAAAGAATTTCTGCAAGTATTTAACCCAGAGCTGCGAGCCAACAAGGGATGCAGCATTACTGCAAAGCATCAAGGCACAATACGGGGAGAGCCCGAATGATGAACAGACCATCCGGTCAAGGTGGCAGCGGTTTGACAATGACTATGTAAAAGAACGGGTTACAAGCTGGAAAAAAGGAGAATTAAAGGTAGTAAACCTGCAATTAAGCAAGACCATCAAGAACTTCAAGGTCATAGACGTAACCCAGAGCAGGAACAATATAGCCGACAACAAGAAAAATAAGAAAAAGCAGGGGTACAAAAAGAAAAAGGAAATCGTAACGGTTAAGTTAAATGGAAACAAGCTTGCGTTAACAAAGAATAAAACCTATCTTGTTATATTAAGAGATACCAAGGTAAAAAAGAGCATGCTAAAGAAAGCAAAAGCAGCCAGAGCGAACACGGTACAACAGAGCGGGGAAGAACAGCCCTACACTCTTGTCAGGCTCTTCACGGTAGGAGAAGACCCGGAGCAGGCAGCGCTATCCAGTGATGAATGTACATTCTTAGGCGGCACGGTACCCATTGAATTAGATGAAACAGATAAAGTACAGGCAACCGTAGACGGCGGTGTGGTAGAAATGGCGGATACGCCGGGGCATGTCGGAAAGGCCGTTGCAAACTGCACGGTCAGCCTGTACCCATGGGATGCAGATTTTATCAGCAAAATCAATGACCCGGACGAACCCCAGCCGCTCCCTGCGTATGAAACCCAGACGGATAAAGAAGGCTATTACTGTTTCAAAGGAGCTGCCCCCGGACATTATATCCTGCACATCAAAGGCAGCCAGAAATTCATGGACCACTACGGAGAAGTCACCGTAAAGATTGGAACCCTTGAGCAGCACAACGAACTGATACGTCTCGTCCAGAATGACAAAAGGGGAAAATGCAGCATCACCGGAACAATAAAAGATGCCGTAGGAAAAGCAGGAGTAGAAGGACTGGAAGTCACGGTTCATGCAACCGGAAGAACCTTGTACGGCACCACCGATGCGCAAGGCAGGTATAACATAAGCACAGTATTTGCAGGCAGCTACCGGGCAGAAGTAAGTGACCCGAAAGGACGCTACGCTGCCACCAGCTTCACCATCGTCATTGACGGAACCAAAAGGGAAAACCAGATACAGGACATCTTTGTATCCAGAAAAATGGAAGACGGGCAGATACGGATTGTAGCCACATGGGAAGCAGGCAGCACCGCCTACGAAGGGCATGTAGTCTTAAAAAATGACAAAAAGCCTGCCACACACATAGACCTGTACCATAAAAATGTACATACAGACTATGAACTGATAAAGAAAGACGGCACGCCATATGCCCAAATCCATGGTGACTTTTACAGTGGCACGGGTCCCGAAACCTTCACGCTGTATGACACATCCCAAAGCTTCGACTATTATCTGTACCACCTCTATGAGGAAGGGGATAAAGAGCTGAAAAGGCAGATGGGAAAAATAGAAATCTATCAGGGAGGACGGGACAAAGCGGCAGCAACCTGTTATGTCCCGTATCAGGACGGATGCAGCTGGAAGGCATTCCACTATGACACGGCAACCAATACCATAAAACCCGTGGATAAGCTTACGAAATATCCAAACATCCAGGAGGACCCGGATGAACGGGTCAACCCATGGAAGAACGGATGGACGAGGGAGGCAGTAGAAGCCCCCATTCACTAGGCAAAAGGAAAAAACGGTAATGGTGGAATAAAACAACAAAAAGTTTAGGAATAACCGTGTTATAATGAATAAATCGCAGTAACAGAATGGAGGGAACAGGAATGAAAGGGAACAGAAAAAGGACGTGTGGCAATCCGGTTTGGATAAGGGCAGCCGTTGTGCTGCTTCTCATAAG
>JAGASJ010000037.1 GCA_017621795.1 Oscillospiraceae bacterium
CAATGGCGGCAGGAGACAGCAAAGGTGATCTTATCCTCACCCTCAACATGGATACGGGGAAAGATGGACTTGCCCTTTAACGCCTTGACAATATTGGTCTGACCGGAATTGGCAAAGGCACAGTTGTATTCGCACAGATGGCAGCCAAGACACCACTGCTCATTCACATATACACGTTTCATGTTTTGCCCTCCTTATTCACCTGCATGGAAGATGCCCAGGATCTGCAATTCCTTGTCTGTCAGCCCAATCCCACGGAGCATCAGTCGGTTGCCACGGAGTGCTTCAATAGAGTTGATACCCATGCCGCCCATAAGCTCCTTGATTTCGTGATTCCAGGCGGTCATCAGATTGATAAGCCGCTGACTGCCCATATCGGGATTCAGACGTTTCACAAGATCCGGACGTTGGGTTGCGATGCCCCAGTTGCACTTGCCGCTTTGACAGGTACGGCAAAGGTGACAGCCCATAGCCAGCAATGCGGCAGTTGCCACATAGCAGGCATCGGCACCCAGAGCAATCGCCTTGACCACGTCCGATGCACTGCGGATGCTGCCGCCTACTACCAGGGATACATTGTTGCGAATGCCCTCGTCACGGAGCCGTTGATCAACGGAGGCCAAAGCCAGTTCAATGGGAATGCCCACATTATCCCGGATTCGGGTAGGTGCTGCACCGGTACCGCCCCGGAAACCGTCAATAGCGATAATGTCCGCACCACTGCGAGCGATGCCGCTGGCAATGGCGGCGATGTTATGGACAGCGGCGACCTTTACAATCACAGGCTTTTTATACTCTGTGGCCTCTTTCAAAGAGTAGACCAACTGCCGCAGATCCTCTATGGAATAAATATCGTGGTGCGGTGCGGGAGAGATGGCATCGGAGCCTTCCGGCACCATACGGGTACGGGATACATCTCCTACGATCTTTGCTCCGGGCAGATGTCCACCAATACCAGGCTTTGCACCCTGTCCCATCTTGATTTCCACAGCGGCACCGGCTTCCAGATAATCCTTGTGAACGCCGAAACGGCCGGATGCCACCTGGACAATGGTATGAGGTCCGTATACGTAGAAATCCTCATGCAGACCGCCCTCACCGGTGTTATAGTAGATGCCAAGCTGAGTGGCAGCTCTGGCAAGGCTCTCATGGGCATTGTAGCTGATGGAGCCATAGCTCATGGCGGAGAACATGATCGGCATATTCAGTTCCAGTTGTGGTGTCAGTTTGCAAATCAGATTGCCCTGTGCGTCCCGTTCCAGCCTGTCCGGTTTCTTACCGAGGAAAACTTTTGTTTCCATAGGCTCCCGGAGGGGATCAATGGAAGGATTCGTGACCTGGGAC
Source organism: Oscillospiraceae bacterium (assembly GCA_017621795.1). Classification (GTDB taxonomy): domain Bacteria; phylum Bacillota; class Clostridia; order Oscillospirales; family Oscillospiraceae; genus Faecousia. The sequence goes on from JAGASJ010000037.1 coordinate 1,345, forward strand.
GCATTGATCAGGATCTTATCCCAGTATACCGGGAATTCCTTGGGGTTACCCATGGAAGAAAGCAGCACACCGCCGGAATTTGCCTGCTTATAAAGCTCCTGAATGGTTTCATTACTCCAGTTTGCATTTTCACGGAGTGTGCAGTTATTTTTCACGATTTTCAACGCACGGGTAGGACACAGAGAAACACAGCGCTGGCAGTTAACGCACTTGGTCTCATCGCTGAGCATCAGCCCCCGCTCCGGATCAAAGGTATGTACCTCATTGGCACACTGCCGCTCACAGACCCGGCAGGCAATACACCGACTGTCGTTTCGGACGACTTCAAATTCAGGGTTAATGAATTCCACGCCCATTAGAATGTACCCTCCTTTACCTTTACGATCACCGGCTCGCCACCGGCAGGTGCCCAGATATTTTCGGCATCCGATTCCATGACACGGATGGCAGCTTCCTCACTGGCGATGAACACCTTGTCATCCTTCTCACCAACCACCATAGAGCGCAGCTTCAAGCGATCATTCAGAGCCATCAGACCTCCGTTAAAACCAAACACGATGGAGAAAGGACCTGTGATCAGCAAACTGGGGAAAACGGTACGCAGGAAAGTCTCCTTCTCTTTGATCTCCGGCGGTTTCTTTTCGATAGTGCTCCAGAAGGAGGCGGAAATGACAGCTGCAGCCTCTTCCAGAGTTAGACCTTGGCGGCGGATCAGATAGTCCATAATATAAGTAATGACTTCCGTGTCAGTTTGCAGATTACATTTATAGCCAAACATTTCGATAAATCTGCGGTTTGCATCATAAGAGGAAATCTCGCCGTTGTGGACGATAGAGTAATCCAGCAGTGTAAAAGGATGGGCACCACCCCACCAACCGGGGGTGTTGGTCGGGTAACGGCCATGCGCTGTCCAGGAATAGCCTTCGTATTCATCCAGTCTATAAAACTCGCCCACATCCTCCGGAAAGCCTACGGCTTTGAAGGTCCCCATATTCTTGCCACTGGAAAAAACATAAGCACCGGGCATTTCTGTGTTGATCTTCATCACCGTTCTGGCAACGAATTCTTTTTCATCCAGCTGGTAGGCGGAAAGCTGGCTGCGCAGAGGTGCTACAAAATAACGCCAGATGATCGGCTCGTCTGTGATGGCCGGGATCTTGCGGGTAGGTATGATCTCAGACTTCACGATCTCAAAGCGTTCTTTCAAAAAAACCTCGCAGTTTTTCCGGGTAGCTCGCTCATCATAGAACATGTGCAGCGCGTAAAAATCCTTATACTCCGGATAAATGCCGTAGGCGGCAAATCCACCGCCCAAACCGTTAGACCGGTCATGCATAGGCTTCATTGCATCAATAATCTTACGCCCGGTCATTCGTTTGCCATCCTTTGATATGACGGCAGCGATGGCACACCCGGAGGGAATCCGCACTTGACCTTCTGGTTTCATTTTCCTCATCCTCTCAGCTTTGAAATTAGAATAAAAAATGAGCAAAGGCATTCACAGAGGCAAAAAATACCTCTGATGAACGCCTTTGCTCATCGTGTGTATTATATTCCTTCTGC
>JAGASJ010000011.1 GCA_017621795.1 Oscillospiraceae bacterium
CGGCTGAAATGGGGGTGAAGATATAATCCATGCCTGCAAGGGAGTTTATCACGCCCTCGCTGTTTACCGTGCCGGGTAGGTCGAAAAACACTATATCCGGCACGTGTCCGGCAGCTATATATTCGTCAGCCGTTGCAATCGCCTTTTCAGGTGAACTGCACAATACCGGGTAGGCTTTCTTCCCCAGCCGGGTAAACTGTTCATACGCCATGCGCTTGTAATCGTCATCCGCCCCGACCTGCTCGGCATCCCGCTTGCGCATCCCGGCAATGGAGTGTTGGGGGTAGTCGCAATCGACCACCGCCACATCGTAGCCTTTGAGGTAGTAGAGGTAACTCGCCGCCAGCACGGTAAAGGTGGTTTTGCCGACCCCGCCCTTTTGGGTGGAAAAGGCGACATACAGGGGTGTTTTCTCGTTTTCCATATTGCTTTCGTTCATTATTGGTTGATAGATTTATTTATTGCTTTCAATCAATCCAGCCATATAGCTTTCTTTGTTTCATACTACAATCTTGAAAGATTGAAAGACTGTTTTATTCCAATCTTGTTTTCCTGCTTTCATTCTTTCTTGAAATATTGGAATCCTGCAATCACGTTTTCTTGAAATCATGCTTTCAATCCTGCTTTCTTGCTTGAAATATGGCTTTCAATCTTGAAATCTTCTGCAAATAAAAGGAGAAAAAACGTCCGTTTTCAGATGTGTCCCGATTTGTCCTGCACTGTCCCATTTTGTCCACCAACCACCTATTTTACAGCATTATAAATCACTGTTACTTTGCAGCGGAGTAACAAACCGCAAGGGGCAGAGGTGTAAAACCGGGCTGGTGAACGGCAGGGCTTACCGCTTCACGCTAACCCCAATCCGTCCGTGACGGATTTCGATTTTCGTCAGAAAATAGCAAGGTGTGTTTTGTAGCATACAAAACCGTTTTCCGTGCCTGAAAACGCCTTGCCCCTTGCGGGGGTAAAAATCACTCCGAAGTCGTAATTTTTTAAATCCAAAGAAGCATGGAAACAAGAAGAACCAACAAGGGCGGTCGCCCCGCCCTCGCAGACCCGGCGAAGCATCGCCATGTCCTTTACCTGAACGACCGGGAGAATGCCCGCTTCCTCTCGCAGTGGGAGCAGTCGGGCGTTACGAGCAAGTCCCGTTTCATCGCCGCCCGGCTGTTCGGCGAGCCGTTCCGGGTGGTGAAAGTGGAGAAAACAGCGGTCGAGTATTGCGCTCGGCTGACCGAATTTTATGCACAATTCAGAGCCGTGGCAGTCAATTACAACCAAGTTGTAAAGGTGTTGCACAGCAACTTTTCCGAGAAAAAGGCATTGGCTTTTCTCTATAAACTGGAGAAAGCGACCACCGAACTGGCGGCACTGAACCGCCAAGTTATTGCATTAACCAATGAATGCAAGGAACTATGGTTGCCAAAATAAGCACGGGAGGCAATATGTTCGGCGCACTGGCTTACAACCAAAACAAGGTGGACAGCGAAGAAGCAAAGGTGCTTTTTTCCAACCGGATGCTGTTAAGTGAGGACGGGAATTTCTCTATCGGCGAGTGTATGCGCAGCTTTGAAATGCAAATGCCCGTCCAGTTATCCACCAAGAAGCCGATACTTCATATTTCCATAAACCCGCACCCGGAAGACGTGCTGACCGACCAGCAGCTTTCCGACATTGCCAAAGAGTATATGCGGAAGTTGGGCTATGGCGACCA
>JAGASJ010000003.1 GCA_017621795.1 Oscillospiraceae bacterium
CTTTCATGAGCATAGGGAACCTCCTTTGGGTGGATTGGTGGTACTTTTTATTCTAAGGATTTTGTTCTCTATGCTCAACTATTATTTATGACGATGGGGTCAGGCTCATTAAGCCTGACCCCAACATTTATTATAGAACCTCCTTTTACATATTGCAACATTTGTGGATTTTATCCTTTTCAATATGAATATTCTATTGTATAATCAATTATAAGACAGAAGAAGGAGGGAATTGGAAATATGAGCCGCTTTGCGTTTCTGCGAAAGCCATTAAAGCTTGTACTGATTACAGTGCTGATGATTCTGATTTCCACCGCGATGTTGGTGTTTTGCCTACAATCTTTCTTAGATGGTCTTGTAATGGATTATTTTAAGAACAGCACAGCATACGTGGGACAAATCTACAGTCGGGTACAAGATTATCCAATGCTGAAGGATATTCCCGACAATATTCTCCAACAGTTAGAGCAAGCTGACACTGTGGAGAAAGTGATGGCTGCACCTGTGTACTCCGCAAAAGCAGAAGGACTTACCTGTGTGGCAGATGGCTTTGGGAATACCGAAGCTTTGAATAAAAAGTTATTTGTAGAAGGAATTGTCAGCGGAGATCCCTTTCTTTTTCCTACCGGCATTGGGATGGTTGAACAATTTGGGCTAAAAATTACTTCTAATTGGGGTGGTAATTGGCCTGACAAAAGTATTGTAGTACAGATCTTTCGTGATATTAACACAGATGTGCCTCAAGTGAATAAAGGTGATCATATCTTTTTGGTGGGACGGTATAACTTTAACGCCAATGGTGATGCCAACGGAATGCTCTTATTCGACCCGGAAATACTGGATTCTTTAGGACTCAAGACAGACAGCGCCATTTGGAATCATTCCATTTTGCGGCTACCGGAAGGACTGAGTGAAGAAGAATCCGCTTCTCAGATCAAGACATTTTTGCAGGAAACAGGGCTAAATGAGTCGTTGGCACTTATGAGTGAGCTGAGGGATATGTTTACTGTCCATCAGGTAGAAGAAATGTCTATGCTTCTATCTGTAGCGGATGGAACGACCTTTATTACTGAAGGACGGGAGCTTCACGCAGGCGATATTGGCAGTCGTAAATGTGTGATCAATCAAGCATTGGCAAGAAAAAATGGACTGGCTGTGGGCGATATGATCTACCTATCCATTGCCGATAGCTGCTATACTTATGGTTCTGATTTGGAAGATTTGCGGGGATGGAACAGTGGGTATCCCTTTGAGGGTGATACGCTGTTGGATTATCAGAAGTATGGCGAATTTGAGATTGTCGGGCTTTACTCTGAAAAATCGAGAAAGCTTGGCAGTGTGGATTATAGTCATTACAGCCGTAACGATATTTTTATCCCCGACGGATTAGTGCCTCAGACCAATGCAGATATGCAGGCTCGTTCTGTAACTTTTCGCGTCCTTGGCTCAGATTACGAGGATTTTATGAATGAATTTGAGGTTTCGTTTAATGAGCAGGGATATACGATCAATATGATCGATACGGGCTGGGAGAATTTGGAGAACAGCTTCCATATTATGAGTCAGCGAAGGGTCTTAATTAAAGTGTGTGCAATTGTTGCGTTAATTGTGGCAGTTCTGTCCTTTAGTGTGCTTTTATCTGTTCATTTCCGTTATGAATTTGCTGTGCGCAGACTTATGGGGGCAAATCTAAGGGAGGCCGCGGGAATTTACATTTGCGGCTTCTTAGTTACGGCCATTCCGGCAGTGATCATATCAATTGCCAGTAGTTTTTGCGCATATTTTCTGTGGTTTAAGGAAAAGACCGCGGTATCACTGCCGGTAGGACTTCCAACAAACGGATTGATTTTGTCGCATTTGGTTGGTTGGGTCTGTATTGAACTAATCGCAGTATTTGTGGTTTTAATATGTTCAATTATGATAACGCATAAAAAAAGTCTTATAGGACTACTAAAATAGGGAGAACGACAATGAAATATATTTGCCGGAAACCATTGCTCCCAAGTGTTCTGCTTGTTTTGATGATCTTCAGTCTGTGTTTTATGACACTGTTTCGGCAGAGCATACTGGATAATCTGTTGACTGTGGATAAAATGTATAACAGCATTCAGTTGACCTTTCAGGTACTATCTGGCGCGAACACCGATAATGTGCTACAGCTGAAAGATCAAACTGTGACATCAATTCAAGCGGTGGAGGGTGTTGCAGACTGCTTCTACTATCTTGAATGCCCTTTTTCTATGCGGGCACCAATACAAGTGGCAAACTATTCTACGGTCTACGGCACAAATGACCTGAACTTTTTCTCAAAGGAACGGGACATAGAGATTACTTATGGAGATGGATGGGACAAGGATTCTGTTTTAATCGTTGAACAGAGTGGAGTAATCCCGTGTATTCTGGAAGTAAATATGGCAGCTGTAATGGGTCTAAAGACAGGGGATACCTTTGTGGTTGCGCCCAATGCAAACGAAGATATTGACCCTCAATCTGCACCTTCTTTAAATATGGTGGTTGCGGGAACTTTTACAAATAACGCAGGATTACTGGATTATTACAGCGTTATTGTATCCAGTGATACGTTCACCGGCAGTCCGGGCTTCCTGTACAATGACAGTATGAGGGAATCCTATTACTATTACCGGACTTTCCACTTCCAAACGAATCCTGCCTACAACTATGATTTCCAAACCATCAAAGATGAAGTAACTTCCATACTAAATAAGGACGGCGACTTTATTCTATACAGTAACGTACGCATTTTGGAAAAAGCTGTCCGTCCGATCGAACAGAAAATACGGATTCAGCAAATGCTGGTCACCCCGCTTAGCATTCTCCTCTGCATTTCTGTAGCAGTGATGGCGATGCTGCTCTGCTCCGGCTTTTCTACTGAGATATTATTGCGACTATGCTTGGGTGAAAAACGTTGGACGGTCTGGCTACGTATGATGAGTTCCTTGATCCTGTTGATGGTCACGGAAGGCGTAATTGCTTTGCTGATTGTGCGGTTTGTCTGTGGCACGCAATTGATTCTCTGGTCAATGCAATATTTGTTGCTGAATGTGGGATTGTGTATCATAGCAATGGCAATTCAGCTGGCTGTTTTTTGCAATAAAAACCTTGTGGCGTTCTACCAATCTAAGGAGGAATAATCTTGATTGAGCTTGTTGTGGATCAAGTGCACTATCAATACCCCAAAGCAAAGAAAGAAACCCTAAGAGGTGTAGATGCTGTCTTCCCGGCAGGGAAGACCAGCTCCATCGTTGGTCAATCCGGTGCGGGTAAAAGCACCTTGCTGTATCTCATCTCCGGTTTGGACGTGTGTACATCAGGCAGGATTCTGCTCAATGGCAAAGAATTGCTGGCAAGAGATCTGGATTCTTACCGGCGCAATACAGTAGCAACCATCAGCCAGTCTTACCTGTTATTCCCTACACGTACAGTACTGGAAAATGTTTTATATCCCTTGCAACTGGCAAAAACGGAGAAACAGGCAGCAGTTGCGGAGGCAACGAAGCATCTTCTTTCTGTTGGCATTGAGAAAGAGCTGCATAATCGTTTGCCTTCTAAACTCTCCGGCGGTGAACAGCAACGTGTGGCAATTGCCCGATGCTTAGCTGCGCAATCCCAAATAATTGCCGCTGATGAGCCCACAGGTAATCTTGACGAAGAGAACTCCAATGAGGTAATGAGGATTTTGAGCGATTTAGCCCATAATCAGGGGAAGACGGTGATTATCGTCACCCACGACAGAATCCTTGCCGAACAGACAGATCTGCAATACCGTCTTGAGAATGGAAAACTCTACAGCAATGAGAGAAATGCCTGAAGTGCATAAGATTAAACCTTTCCGATTCAATATAATAAGATAACGGATGGTAAACAGTGCTGCCTATAAAGTCGTTTTAGAATCTATACAAATCAAAGCCCCAAGCCGACAAATGTTTTGTCGGTTTGGGGCTTTGTTAACGCAACGCGAGTCTATAAGCCGGGTTCTGTCTTGATAGTCATCTATCTAAACCTGCAATTGCTCACAGGTTTCAGCCGCCTCCTTGGAACGGTCGGGCAAACCTATTGTTCCTCCACGGCGTTGCTCCGGATAGAGTTTACATCGTAAAACCTGTGTTTCCACAGGCCGGGTGGGCTCTTACCCCACCTTTTCACCCTTACCTCATCGTCGATTCGCGTTAAGATGATCGCGCTGAGGCGGTATATCTCTGTTGCACTTGTCCTGGGGTCACCCCCGGCGGGCGTTACCCGTTATCCTTGCCCTGTGGAGCCCGGACTTTCCTCACCTGATGCCCGTTGGGGCATCAGCCGCGACTATCCGACTCGGTTGCGCGTACACATTGTAAACCAAGAACGGCAAAATGTCAAACATCTTGCAAAAAACATATTTTGGGTATATACTAAAAAAAGGATATTCTTTGAATGAAAAGGAAGCTCAAAATGCATTATGATACTTATTTTAATTCCCTGCGGGGGAAGAAGATTTTAGTAATGGGACTGGGCGTCAGCAACCGTCCGCTGGTGCGGATGCTGCTGCGTTACGGATGCGACGTCACCGGTTGTGATAGAACGCCTCGGGAAAACTTTGACCCGGAGCTGTGCGAGCTGGAAGCATTGGGCTGTAAAATGAAGGTGGGGCAGGGATATTTGGAGGACCTGCAGGCAGATCTGGTATTTCGCACCCCCGGAATGCGCCCGGATATTCCTGCGCTGCGTCAGCTGCGCCAATCCGGCGCGGAAGTCACCAGTGAGATGGAAGTGTTCTTCGAGCTGTGTAATTGCCATCTGATCGCCGTTACCGGTTCCGATGGCAAGACCACTACCACCACCTTAATTTCCGAGATGCTGAAGGCATCCGGTAAGACGGTGTGGCTGGGCGGCAATATCGGCACGCCCCTGCTGCCGCTGATCGACAAAATCCGTCCCGATGACTATGCGGTGGTGGAATTAAGCTCCTTCCAGCTGATGGATATGCACCAAAGCCCCCATATTGCGGTGGTTACAAACTTAGCACCCAATCATTTGGACGTGCACAAGGATATGCAGGAATACATTGATGCCAAGGTCAATTTGTTCCGTTACCAAAAGCAGGAGGATGTGCTCATCGTCAATGCGGATAATGCCATTACCTCTGCTTTCCGGGGTAATGGCACGATGAAATATTTCAGCTACTCCGGCAGGATCAAAACAGGCACCTATCTGGAAAATGATATGCTGTGCCGTAACGGGAAGCCCCTGTTCCACAAAAAGGACATTGTGATCCCCGGGGAGCACAATGTGGAAAATTACCTGACGGCCATTATGGCGGTAGAGGGCTTGGTAGAGGACGAGATCATTCACCAAGTGGCCAAGACCTTCGGTGGGGTAGAGCACCGCATCGAGTTTGTCCGTGAGAAGGATGGCGTGCGTTTTTATAACGATTCCATAGCATCCTCTCCCACCAGAACCATTGCCGGATTAAAGAGCTTTCCTCAAAAGGTACTGCTTATTGCCGGCGGCTATGATAAAAAGATCCCCTATGATGTGCTGGGCCCCCATATTTGTGAGCACGTAAAGACCTTGTATTTAGGCGGCGCCACCGGCCCGCAGATTCGCAGGGCAACGGAAAATGCACCGAATTATCGGGAGGGCTGTCCCCGCATTGTGGAATGCGCCGATTTTACCGATGCGGTGAAAAAGGCCGCCGCTGACGCGGTCAGTGGAGATGTGGTGCTGATGAGCCCCGCCAGTGCGGCGTTTGACCAGTTTAAAAACTTTGAATATCGGGGAAGGTATTATAAAGCGCTTGTAAAGGAGCTGTAAAAATGGAGATATCCCGCGTGGCGGAAGTTGCCGGAAAGCTTATAAAAGTAAAATACTGCGGTGCGGTGATCGTAGCTGCAGGCAGCGCCTCCCGTATGGGGGGCATTGACAAGGTGATGGCACCGCTGTTGGGAGAGCCGATGATCGTGCACACTGTCCGTGCTTTTGAAAATGCGGACGTGATCCGGGAGATCGTGGTGGTTACTCGGGAGGATCTGATCGGGACGGTGACGGAGCTGACGAAGCCTTTTTCCAAGGTGCGGGCAGTGGTGGTCGGCGGAAAAGACCGCCCGGAATCTGTCAAAAACGGCATTTTGGCCCTGTCCAAGAAGGTGAAATTGGCGGCCATTCAGGACGGGGCAAGACCGCTTGTTTCTGCGCAGGTCATTGACCGCACTGTTCGTGCCGCCCACAGCTATGGCGCGGCCGCGCCGGCAGTGCCGGTGAAGGACACGGTCAAGCAGGTCAAGGGCGGCGTGGTGATCGCCACGCCCGACAGAAGCACACTGCAGGCGGTACAGACACCACAGGTATTTGATGTGGATCTGCTGACAGGCGCACTTTATAAGGCAGAGCAGGAAAAGACGGCTATTACCGATGATTGCTCTGCGGTGGAAAATATGGGCTTTACGGTGAAGATCGTGGCAGGCGACGAGCGCAATATGAAGGTTACCACGCCCATAGATCTGAAAATAGCTCAAATGTTGATGGAGGAACGCCAATGAGAATCGGACATGGCTACGATGTGCATCGGCTGGTGGAATGCAGAGATTTGGTTTTAGGCGGTGTCACCATTCCTTTTGAAAAGGGGCTGCTGGGCCATTCTGACGCGGATGTGTTGCTTCACGCGGTAATGGATGCGCTGTTGGGCGCGGCAGGCTTCGGGGATATCGGCAAGCTTTTCCCGGATACCGACGATGCCTATAAGGGCATTTCCTCTATGCTGCTGCTGGAAAAGGTGGCATCTGCGCTGAGGGAAGAGGGATACAGTGTGGGCAATGTGGATGTGACGATGATTGCCCAAAAGCCCAAGCTGCGCCCCTATATTCCTCAAATGGAGGAAAACATCGCCCGTGTTTTGCAGGTCAGCCCCGACAGGATCAATGTAAAGGCCACCACGGAAGAGCACCTGGGCTTTACCGGTGACGGAAGCGGAATGTCCTGTCACGCGGTGTGCATATTGGAATGATCCCCCCGGAACAAGAAACCCTCCTGTGACATAATTTGTCATGGGAGGGATTTTTATGGAGAAATGCATTATAACCTTCCGTTCCGTCACCCCTGCCCAGCGGGCAGAACAGCTTCTACGACGGGCGGGGGTACACTGTGGACTGCATCGAACGCCACGGCATTTGGCGCAGCAGGGATGCGGCTATAGCCTGCGGATACAGTCCCATCGGCTGCAGCAGGCATTGTATGTACTGCAGGAGCATCAGGTTCCTTATCAGAAGGTGTATTGCGGGGAGCTTATGGAGGTTTTTCCATGATCTATTTAGATAACGGAGCAACCTCCTTTCCCAAACCCCTTTCGGTGCGTCGCGCAGTGCAAAATGCAATGGCACGGTGCGGCAACAGCGGCAGAGGTGGTCACGGACCGGCTATGGAGGCAGCAAGAACGGTGTATCAGTGCCGTGCTGCGGCGGCAGATTTTTTTGACTGCGCACCGGAGCAGGTGGTGTTCACCTCCGGCTGTACCCACGGCTTAAATATCGCACTGCGTTCTCTTTTTCGGAAAGGGGACCGTGTCGCCATCTCCGGCTTTGAGCATAATGCGGTGACCCGTCCGCTTTATGCGATGGGGGTGGAGACGGTGATCGCCGGCAGATCGCTTTTTGATTGGGATAATACGTTGGAGCAATTTGAAAAAGTTCTGAAAACAGGGGTTTCCGGTGCGGTTTTTACCCATTGCTCCAATGTTTTTGGATATATTTTGCCTGTGGAGGAAATCGCAGTTTTATGTAAAAAATACAGGGTACCCTTTGTGGTGGACTGCGCGCAGTCTGCTGGCTGTCTGCCGGTCAGCCTGGAAAAATGGGGGGCGTCTTTTGTTGCGATGTCAGGGCATAAGGGCCTGCTTGGACCGATGGGTACAGGACTTCTTTTGTGCGGAGATACCCCGTTGCCCCTGATGCAGGGCGGTACGGGAAGCCGTTCCGAAAGTGTGGAAATGCCGTCATTCCTGCCGGATCTATCGGAGGTCGGCACCATGAATGTCAGCGGCATTGCAGGACTTGGTGCCGGGCTTTCCCTGGTGAAGAAAACGGGGCTTTCCCATATTCTGCATCGGGAGCAGACGGCGGCGAAGCGGTGCGTGACGGGACTGAAACAGTTCGGCTACCGTGTTTTTTACGGAGCGCATCAAAACGGAACGGTCAGCTTTGTGCCCCCAATAGACTGTGAGGAGCTGGCCGAAAGGCTGGGGAGCAGAGGCATTGCGGTGCGGGGAGGCTTGCACTGCGCACCTCTTGCCCACGAAAGCGCAGGAACACTGGAAACCGGCACCGTGCGGCTGAGCTTCGGTCATGAGGCAACCTTGGAGCAGGCGGAGAAGTTTTTGCGGGAGCTGTCCCGTGTATAACAAAAAATGCAGGAAGAGCAATTTGCCCCTGTGGTATGATGCCCAACTTTCCTGCATTTTTTTTGTAAATCCTATTGCCATCAGCGACGAAATCCGTTATAATGATAGGAATAATAGGATGACTATGCCATAATGGCAAATAGTGAAGAAAAAAAGGGGATACAGGCACTTATGGAACAGATTAAAAGTTTTCTTGAGCAACTTTCCAGAATGCAGTGGACAGACTTTCTGGACATCATCATTGTTGCCGGATTGATATACTGGTTGGTGCCGATGCTAAAGTCCACCGGTACAGGTAAAATTGCCCGTGTTGTTGTGCTTGTTTTGCTTATTTCGTGGCTGACGGAATTGCTGAATCTGCATACATTGCATTTTATTTTTAATCAGGTGCTCACAGTAGGTCTGATTGCCATCGTGGTGCTGTTTCAACCGGAATTACGCCGTATGATCGATCGGCTGAGCAACGTGAAGGTACATAAAATATTCGGCGTACAGGAAGACAATCAGGAGCTTGTGCCGGTAATTCGTCAGACGGTACAGGCCTGTGAAGTGATGAGCAAGGAACGGGTGGGTGCACTGATCGTCTTTGCCCGGGATACCCACATGGGTGAATACATCAAAACCGGCACGGTGATTGATGCACAGCCGTCCGAGCAGCTGATTCGTAATATTTTCTTTCCCAAGGCAGCCCTGCACGACGGCGCGATGATCATCAGTGAGGGGCGTGTGTTGGCGGCTGGCTGTGTTTTGCCGCTGACCGAATCCACCCGCATCAGTGCCGACTTAGGCACACGCCACAGAGCCGCGCTGGGTATGAGTGAAAATACCGATGCGGTGGTGGTCGTGGTATCTGAGGAAACCGGTGTTGTGTCTGTTGCCGTAGGCGGAATGCTGAAGCGGCATTTGGCACCGCAGACACTGGAGCGACTGCTGCGCAGTGAGCTGTGTCCGGAAGAACCGGAGCAGAACAATAAGATGAAGCTTCTGCAGATGCTGAAGAAAACGGGCAAGGAGGGAAGCGACAAATGAAAAGAAAAATCATTACCGCTGTTATTTCTCTGGCCGTGGCATTTGCACTTTGGAATTACGTGGTCTCTGTGGTGGGACCGGAATATGAGGATACATTCCGTGATGTGGCAGTAAGTGTGGACGGCGAGTCCATACTGGAGCAGCGTGGATTGATGCTGGTTTCCGATAAGACGCCTACCATTACACTGCGGCTGTCCGGCAACCGTTCGGACCTCAATAAGCTGAACCCGTCCAATATCAAAGTAGCGGTGGACCTGTCCAAAATCTACGATCCGGGTGTAAAAACCCTGACGCCCTCTATTTCCTTCCCCGGCAACGTGGCCAGCGGCGCGATTACCGTGCAAAGCCGCAATCCTTCGTTTGTAACACTTGAGATCGTCCGTCGGCAGACCAAGGAGATCCCTGTAGAGATCCAGTATATCGGTGAAGGACTGTCTGAGGAATACGTGAAGGGCAAGGCCGATCTGAGTCTTGAAAAGCTGCACATTGCCGGGCCTGAAAATGAGATAAGCAACATTGCAAAGGCAATCATTCAGGTGGAGCTGAGCAGCGACACAAAAACAGAGATCACAGGCGCATTTGATTATATTCTCAGCGATGCATCCGATAATCCGGTAAAAGTGAAGCATACCAAGGTTACCACCGAGGATGCAGAGCAGATCTCCCTGTCTCTGCCGATCGAGCGGGTCGTAGAGCTGCCGTTGGTGCTTGAAATAATAGAAGGCGGCGGCGCCACCAAGGAGCACGTAAAGATCACGCCGGAAACCATTATGGTATCCGGACGAGAGGAGCTTCTTACAGACCTGACGGAGATTTCTCTGGGCAAGCTGGATCTGTCCACAATGACCGAGTCTGTGGACCTGGTATATGAGATCACACTTCCGGAGGGCTTGACCAACAGAACCATTCCCACTGCAACGGTAAAGGTCTCCTTTGAGAATCTGACCACCAGAACCATCACGGTCAGCAATTTCAAGGTCATCAATGTGCCGCGGGGAATGAAGGCAACCGTTTCTGCCCACGAATTGAACGTCACCATCCGAGGGGAAAAGGCGCTGGTCAATGCGCTGACAGCGGAGGAAATTACAGTGCAGGTAAACTGTGCGGATCTGGAAGCAGGAAAGCACCTGGTGGACGCACAAATAGTCGTGGCCAACGCAAACGGGAAGGTGGGCGCAGTCGGTCCCTACCCGGTTGTCATTACCATCAACGAGAATTGATTATAATAAAGAGTAAAAGGGGATAATCACCTTGATAAAGAGTATGACCGGCTACGGCCGCGCGGTAGAAACCGTCAATGCCCGTGAGTTCACGGTGGAGCTTCGTTCTGTCAATAACCGTTATCTGGATTGCTCCGTGCGCTTGCCCCGCATCCTGACCTTTGGCGAGGAGGCGGTCAAGCAGGCGGTGAAGACATTTGTCAGCCGTGGTAAGGTAGACGTGTTTGTTTCTGTTCGCAGTGAATGCGGCGATGAGCTGCAGGTGACGCTGAACGAGGCGGTGCTCAAGAGCTATTTGGATGCGATGCACCGAATGGTAGACGAATACGGTGTGAAGGACGATATTCAAGTATCCACGGTTGCCCGTATGCCGGAGGTATTTCAGATCGAAAAGCCCCAGGTGGATGAGGAGCAGCTGCTGGCGGATTTGATGCAGGTGGTCCAAAAGGCGCTGGAAAGCTACGATGCTATGCGGATCGCCGAGGGCACCGCATTGGAGCAGGATCTGCGCAGTCGCGGCAACACCATTTTGGAATACGTTTCTGTGGTGGAGCAGGGAAATGCGCAAACGGTGGAAGACTACCGTACCCGTCTTGAAAACAAGCTGAGAGAAGTGCTGGAAAATCGCAATTTGGATGAAAGTCGGATACTCACCGAAGCCGCTATTTTTGCGGACAAGGTGGCAGTGGATGAGGAAACGGTGCGTCTGCGCAGCCATATTGCGCAGATGAATACGATGCTCACCCAGGGCGGTGCTGTGGGTCGAAAGCTGGATTTTCTGCTGCAGGAGATGAATCGGGAGGCCAACACCATTGGCTCCAAGTGCACAGATGTGAACCTGGCCCGTGTGGTCGTGGATATTAAGGCAGAGCTGGAAAAAATTCGGGAGCAAACCCAAAACATTGAATAAGAGGGTCTATGAAACTGATAAATATTGGATTTGGCAGTATGGTTGCCCCCGGGCGTGTACTATCGGTGCTGGAGCCTGAATCCGCACCCATTAAGCGGGTGATCCAGGAGGCAAAGGAACGGGGGATGCTGATCGATGCATCCTACGGACGGAAAACCCGTGCAGTGCTCCTGATGGACACCGACCACGTGATTTTATCCGCCCTTACCCCAGAGGTGTTGAGCAGCCGTTGGGAAGAGAGACAGGAGGATACAGATGGGGAAAGGTAAGCTTTTTGTGTTTTCCGGTGCATCCGGTGTAGGCAAGAGCACGGTGCTGTTTCATGTCATGGACAAGCGGCGTGACCTGCAGTTTTCTGTATCGGCGACGACCCGTGCGCCCAGACCCGGTGAACAAAACGGTGTAAACTACTATTTTGTATCCAAGGATGAATTTCGCCAAATGATTTGCGAGGATGCATTTGTGGAATACGATGCCCACATGGGCAATTTCTACGGCACGCCCCGTCAGCAGTTGGAGGAAAAACTGGAAAAAGGGAATGTGATCTTGGATATTGAGCCGGTGGGCGCTTTCGCAGTGAAAAAAGCGCGGCCGGACGCGATCCTGATTTTCATTGCACCGCCTTCGTGGGAGGAGCTGGAGCGTCGTCTGCGCAGTCGGGGCGACACCGGCGAGAAGCAGATCGCAATGCGTTTGGAGCGGGCTTCCTGGGAACTGGAGCAGAGCAAACGCTATGACTATGTGGTCATCAATGAGCAGGTAGAGACCTGCGCAGATGAGATTATAAAAATAATCGCCAAAGAGGCGGAGTAATTGGAGGAAAGAAATATGTTATACCCCCCTGTAGCAGATATGCTCAAGTATGTAGACAGCCGTTATTTGCTGGTCAATGTGGTTGCCCAGCGGGCAAGACAGATTGCCGAAGAGGCTGAGGAATTGCAGGAGGATCTGCCCGAAAAGCCTGTTACCATGGCCATTCGTGAGGTCGCTGACGGAAAGCTGTCTGCATCCCTGAAGGAAGAATACAGAAACTGATTTTAAGATCATTTAACGATCATTAGGAGGGGCTTTATGATTGCAAAAATTGCTGTAAGTGCGGCCAATTTTGCCATTGATAAGCCCTATTCCTATTTTGTGCCGGCGGATATGATGCTGGAGACGGGGATGCGGGTGACCGTTCCCTTTGGCCGTGGAAATAAAACCTGTGAAGGCATCGTATTGGCGTTGGAGCAGGGAAGTGAGGAAGGGCTGAAAACGGTCTTGGAGCAGCTGGACGAGAAGCCGCTGCTGACCGACCGAATGCTGCATCTTGCTTCTTTTCTGCGTCAGCGGTGCTACTGCAGCTTTTACGATGTAGTGCGGGGAATGCTGCCGGCGGGCCTGTGGTTTCAGACCAAGCAGCAGATATTTTTGACGGAGGATCGCTCCTGGCAGAGCAAGACTCTGCGCCAAAAGGATGCGGTACTGCTATTGAAGGCACTGACCGATTGCGGCGGAAGCTGTGATGATTCGGTGTTGCGGCAATATGTGGAGGATGAGGAACGCCTGCAAAAGGCCATTTCCTACCTGCTGGGCAAAAAATGGATCACCGCCCACCAGGAGTATAGCCGCAGAGCAAGCGATAGAAGCGAAAAGATCGCGACCCTGGCGTCCTCTCAGGAGGAGGCGCTGGAATATGCGTCGAGCCGACCCAAAGCGGCCATTCACCAAAAGAACATTCTGCAAACACTGTGCAGTGTAGGCAGTGCCTCTGTAAAGGAGCTGTGTTACTACACCGGCGCAAAGCCTGCGGCAGTGAAGCGCCTGGCAGAGCTGGGCTACATTCACCTGTGGGATCGGCCGGTCCTGCGCTGTAAGGAGATCCGTCCCGCACAGGTGGAGAAGCCCCTGGTTTTAAATGACGAACAGCAGAAGGCATTTGAGGGGTTGCGCCGGCAGATGGAGCAGAAGGATGCAGGTGTGGCACTGCTTTACGGTGTAACCGGCTCCGGAAAAACGGCAGTGTATATCCGTCTGATTCAGCAGTGCCTTGAAAATGGCAGACAGGCGGTGCTATTGGTGCCGGAAATTGCCCTGACGCCCCAGTTGTTGGGCCTTATGGCTGCCTGGTTTGAGGACCGTGTGGCAGTACTGCATAGCTCTTTGCCGGTGGGTGAGCGTTATGACCAGTGGAAGCGGGTGCAATCCGGTCAGGCGAAGGTGGTAGTGGGTACCCGTTCAGCGGTTTTTGCTCCCTGCAAAAACCTGGGCCTGCTCATTATCGATGAGGAACAGGAGCACTCTTATAAATCGGACAACAGTCCGCGCTATCACGCCCGGGATGTGGCGCTGTGGCGGGGCCTGAAGGAACAGGCAATGGTCGTGCTGGGCTCTGCTACCCCCTCGGTAGAGAGTATGTATAAGGCAAAAACCGGCATCTATCAGCTCTATACCTTGAAGAATCGCTTTGGCGGCAGAGCACTGCCCCGGGTGGAGATCGTGGATATGAAGGAGGAAGTGAAGGACGGAAACGACACCTCACTGAGTCATTCCCTGCAGGATGCACTGGGGGAAAATATCCAAAACGGCAAGCAGAGCATTTTGTTTTTGAACCGTCGCGGCAATAGCCGCGCGGTGGTGTGCGTAGACTGCGGAGAGGCACCGGAGTGTCCCCGTTGCAGTGTGCGGCTTACTTACCATTCCGCCAATGAACGGCTGATGTGCCATTATTGCGGATTCTCCCAGCCGGTGCCGAAGCGGTGTCCTGCCTGTGGCGGGCCGACCAAGCGCATCGGTATCGGCACGCAAAAAGTGCAGGAGGAGCTGCAGGCACTGTTTCCCGGCCTGAAGCTGAGCCGTATGGATACGGATACAGTCAGTGCCACCAATACGCACCAGCAGATTCTTGACAAGTTCCAACAGGAAAACATCCCTGTTTTAGTGGGCACGCAGATGGTGGCAAAGGGCTTAAACCTGCCCAATGTGACCTTGGTTGGGGTGCTGGACGGGGATCTGGGACTGTATACCGACAGCTTCCGCGCGGCAGAGACCACCTTTAATATGCTGACCCAGGTGGTGGGTCGTGCAGGGCGGGGCGATACGCCCGGCAGGGCGATGATTCAGACCCTTGTGCCGGAGCATCAGGTAATTCGCCTGGCGGCGGTGCAGGATTACGACCGCTTCTATGAGCTGGAGATCGGTATGCGTAAAACCTTAGGCTATCCGCCCTTTAAGGATGTGGTGCAATGTACCCTTACAGGACCGGACGAGGCAAGAGTTCTGCGGGGTGCGGCAAAGCTGGCGGAAAGCCTGCGGGGACTTTTGAAAGACCCCCAATACGGCGGGGACGATGTGACGGTATTGGGACCGGCACCCTGTCCTGTACCAAAAATAAACTATAACTTCCGTTACCGTCTGACGCTTCGATGCAGTCTGACAAGTCCGATCCGGAATCTACTGGGGCATCTTTTGCGGCAGTTTAGTGCGGATAAGGATAATCGGGGCGTTTCGGCGTTTATAGACATTAACGGATATGACTAAGCAGTATGACGCAAGCTGAGGAAGATCAGAAAAATACAAACAAAAGGACTGCGGTGGGGCTGTCGCCCTACCCTAAAGAGGAAAAGATATGGCAATCAGAAAGATTTTAACGGTAGATGAAGATGTATTGCATAAAGTATGCAAACCTGTAGAAAACTTTGATCAGAAGCTCCATACCCTGCTGGACGATATGCGCCAGACCCTGATCGATTCTGAGGGCGTAGGCTTGGCGGCACCCCAGGTGGGCATTTTGCGCCGGGTGGTGCTGGTGGATAACGGCGAAGAGATTTTGGAACTGATCAACCCCACCATTTTGGAAACCGACGGCGAACAGGAGGGGGCAGAGGGCTGCCTCAGTGTGCCCGGCAGATACGGCTGGGTAAAACGTCCCTACTATGCCAAGGTGCGGGCACAGGACCGCAACGGCAACTGGTTTGAGACAGAGGGTGAGGAACTGACCGCCCGTTGCTTCTGCCATGAGCTGGACCACCTGGAGGGCATCATTTATACCGAGAAAATGGAGCGGGATGTGACCGACGAATTGATGGGAGAAGAATAAATGCGTGTAGTTTTTATGGGAACACCGGATATTGCGGCAACCTGTCTGCAAAAGGTCATTGCAGAGGGCTTTGACGTTGTGGGTGTTTATACCCAGCCCGACCGTCCGAAAAACCGTGGGATGAAGCTGTGCTTCTCACCGGTGAAGGAGGTAGCGCTGAAGCATAATATTGCTGTGTATCAGCCGGAAAATTTCCGCGAGGATGAAACAATACAGCAGCTTCGGGATTTGAAGCCGGACGTGGTGGCGGTGGTGGCTTATGGCCGCATTCTGCCCCAAAGGGTGCTGGATATCCCGCCCAAGGGCTGTATCAACATCCACGCCAGTCTGCTTCCTGCCTATCGGGGCTCTGCTCCGTACCAGTGGGCAGTGCTGGATGGCTTGCAGGAAACCGGCGTAACGGCAATGTACCTGTGCAGGGAAATGGATGCCGGCGATATGATCGATACCGCAAAAACAGCCATTGGCCCCAATGAAACAGCGGGAGAGCTGCTGGACAGACTGGCGGTGCTGGGGGCAGACTTGCTCTGTAAAACCCTGAAATGTATAGAGCAGGGAACAGCTTGCTGTGTTTCGCAGGATCATAGCAAAGCGACTTATGCACCGATGCTGGATAAGAGTATGTGCCCTATAGATTTTACCAAGACCGCACAGCAGGTGCACAATCACGTGCGTGGAATGAATCCCTGGCCTGTTGCCACCATGGAGCTGCAGGGCAAGCGCTTTAAGGTGTATGAAACAGCCGTGCTGGACTGTTCTTGTGAACAGGAAGCGGGCACGATTTTGGGCATCAGCAAAACCGGCCTGCAAATTGCCTGCGGCAGTGGTGTGATTGAGATCCGTGTTTTGCAGGCAGAGGGCGGCAAGCGTCTGAGTGCCCCCGATTATTTCCGTGGACATCCTCTAAATTAAGGAGGTGCGCTGTTGTGGCAGCCCGAGAAACGGCACTGAATGTACTGATTGCCTGTCGCAAGGATGGGGCTTGGTCCAATGGCGTGCTGAAAACCTATATTGTCCGTGACCGTTTAGATAAGCGGGAGGCGGCACTGGCATCCCGTCTGTGCTATGGGGTGCTGCAAAACAGAGGAAAGCTGGATTTTTATTTACAACAGCTCCTCACAGGAAAACTGAAAAATCTGCATCCGGTGGTGCGGGATATTCTCCATTTAGGGCTCTATCAGCTTTTGGAGACGGATAAGATCCCCGATTCCGCCGCAGTAAATGAGTCGGTCAGCCTGGCAAAAAAGTATTGCCCTAAATTGCAAAACGCACCGTCACTGGTGAATGCTGTCTTGCGTAATGGGGTGCGGCAGAGGGAAACACTGCAAAAGCCCACCGCTTTGAAGGATCTTTATTCCCACCCTCAAAACCTGATCGATCTGCTTTCTTATTATGTAGGTCCGCAGCGGCTGGAAGCAATGCTGCAGGCCAATAACAGCGCGCCCCACACCTTTGCGCAGGTGAATACCCTGCGCACCGATGTAAATACTTTGCTCCAACAGTTGGAGCAAGAGGGGGTAGGGGCGCAAATACATCCGTGGCTTTCCGACTGTCTGATCCTTTCCGAAACAGGCAATTTGGAAAAACTGCCAAGCTTTCAGCAGGGTCTTTTCTACATACAAGACCCGGCGGCAAAGCTCAGCGTGCTGTGCGCGCAGCTTCCTCAAAAGCCCATCCGTATTTTAGACTGCTGCGCCGCACCCGGAGGAAAGTCCTTTGCCGCGGCAATGCAGACAGCGGGGCAGGCAGAGATCATCTCTTGCGATATTCATCCCCATAAGGCGGCGCTTCTGCAAAAGGGGGCGGCCCGATTGGGCATCCACCGACTGCAGGCGCAGTGCCGGGATGCCGCGGTGTTTGAGCCCTTGTGGGAGGGCAGTATGGATGCAGTCATTGCGGATGTACCCTGTTCCGGCTATGGCATTATCCGCAAAAAGCCGGATATTCGTTATAAAGACCCGGATACGATGGGGGAGCTTCCTGCATTGCAGTTGTCCATTTTAAACAATCAGGCACGGTATGTGAAAAAAGGCGGCCTGCTGATGTACTCCACCTGCACCTTGGTGCGCAGGGAGAACGAAGGCGTTGTGGAAAAATTTTTAAAGCAAAACCCGGATTTTCACACAGAAAGTCTGCCTTTGCCTGACAATTTTCCTAAAAATGACACCGGTATGCTGGCATTGGTGCCCGGTGAATATGATACCGACGGCTTTTTTATCTGCCGTCTGCGGAGAGAAGAATGAAACACATCAAATCCATGACCGTTCAGGAAATTGAAGCGGTACTCAAGGAACTGGGGCAGCCTGCCTTTCGCGCAAAGCAGGTGTTTTCCTGGCTGCATAAGGGTGTTTCCTCTTATGAGGAGATGTCCAATCTGCCCAATACACTGCGGCAGATCTTAACTGAAAAGTACCCGCTGTACATTCCGAAGATCCTGCGCAGGCAGGAATCGCAAAGGGACGGCACGGTAAAGTATCTGTGGCAGCTGGAGGACGGAAACTGCGTGGAGACAGTGCTGATGCGCTATCACTACGGTAACTCTGTCTGCATTTCCACAGAGGTAGGCTGCAAAATGGGCTGTGCCTTCTGTGCTTCCACACTGGCAGGCTTTGTGCGGCCGCTGGAGCCTCACGAGATGCTGGATCAGGTGCTTTTTGCACAAATTGACGCCGGTGCGCCGATCTCCCACATCGTTCTGATGGGCATTGGTGAACCGTTGGATAATTACGATAATGTACTGCGGTTTTTGGAGCTTGTAAACCATAAAGATGGGATGAACATCTCTATGCGCCACATCAGCCTCTCTACCTGCGGTCTTGTGCCGATGATCGACAAGCTGGCGGAAAAGAAACTGCAGATCACCCTTTCTGTATCCCTGCACGCACCCAGTGATGCGGTGCGCGACAGCATTATGCCGGTCAATAAGGCCTACCCTACAGAGCAGCTTTTGGAGGCCTGCCGGCGGTATTATAAAGTCACAGGCCGCCGCATATCCTTTGAATATGCAATGATCGACGGCGTGAACGATACACCGGAAAGTGCCCGAATGCTTATTGGCAGGCTGAAGGGACTGCCGGCCCACGTGAATCTCATCCCCTTAAATCACGTGGAGGAAAGTCCGCTTAAGCCCAGCTCCAAGCAAGCGGTGGCCCGTTTTCAAAAACAACTGGAAGACGCCGGGATCCCTGCCACAGTGCGCCGCAGCTTAGGCGGCGATATTGAGGCATCCTGCGGTCAGCTTCGCAGAATGCACAGTAAGCAGGGACGCGCTGAACCCAACCGGAAGGAGAGATAGACGATGCAATATTGGTATGTAACAGATGCCGGCTGTGTCCGCGCCAACAATCAGGACGCGGTAGCAGTTGAGGAATTGGATAAAGACACCCTTTTGTGCGTGGTTTGTGACGGAATGGGCGGCGCAAAATCCGGCAATGTGGCAAGTGCCTTGGCGCTGGACGTGTTCAAGCAGGAGGTCAAGCAGAGCTGGAAGCCTGATATGCAGGACGAGGATGTAGACCGTATGCTGCAAAACGCGGTAAAACTGGCAAACTTTACGGTGTTTGATCAGGGTCAGCAGTTAGAGGAATTTGCCGGTATGGGCACGACCTTGGTTGCGGTGCTGGTACATAAAAACTATGCTACCTTCGTCAACGTAGGGGATAGCCGCGGCTATTTGATCTACAATTCCGGCATTGAGCAGGTGACGGTGGACCACTCTGTGGTGCAGATGATGGTGGATCGGGGAGAGCTGCTGCCGGAGCAGGCACGCAATTATCCCGGCAAGAACTTGATTACCCGCGCTGTTGGCACAGAGGCGGTTACGGAGTGCGACTTGTTCCATCGCAGTGTGGAGCAGGGAGAATTTCTGCTGCTGTGCACCGACGGTCTGAGCAATCAGCTGGACGATCAGGAGATTCTTTTTGAGGTGGCACACGGCTTAGATAAGCAAAAATGCTGCCAAACGTTACTGGATATTACCAAAATGCGCGGCGCACCGGACAATGTAACTTGTCTTTTGGTGGAGCTGTAAGTCTGCAGGAAAGGAGTAGCGTAAGATGGATAAGTATATAGGCCGTCTGCTGGATAACCGATACGAGATTTTGGAAAGCATCGGCACCGGCGGTATGGCAGTGGTATATAAAGCCCGTTGTCATCGGCTCAATCGACTGGTTGCCATTAAGATCCTGAAGGATGACTACCTGGAAGACGAAGATTTTCGCCGTCGTTTCCACACGGAAAGCCAGGCTGTTGCAATGCTCAGTCATCCCAATATCGTGTCGGTTTACGATGTGTCCACTTCCGTATCTATGGAGGCAGACTACATTGTAATGGAGCTTATTGAGGGCATCACCCTGAAGCAGTATATGGAGAAGAAGGGCTGCCTGAACTGGAAGGAAACACTGCATTTCGCAATGCAGATCGCAAAGGCACTGGAGCACGCACACAGCCGTGGCGTGGTACACAGAGATATTAAGCCCCATAATGTGATGGTGCTGAAAAACGGCTCGGCGAAGGTGGCTGATTTTGGCATTGCCAGAATGATGTCCAAGGGCGATACCCTGACCAAAGAGGCATTGGGCTCTGTACATTATATCTCTCCCGAGCAGGCCAAGGGTGGCCGCGTGGATAACCGTTCCGATATTTATTCTTTGGGCGTCGTGATGTACGAGATGATGAGCGGCAGACCGCCCTACGAGGGAGATTCTCCCGTGGCGGTGGCAATTCAGCACATCAACGGCGGCGCGATCGCGCCTTCCGCGCTCAATCCCAATATTCCCGCGGGTATGGAGCAGATCATTATGAAGGCCATGGCCCACGATCTGAAGGACCGTTACGAAACTGCTACCCAAATGCTGGCGGATATGGAGGAATTTCGGCAGAATCCTGCAATGGTATTTGGCTACAAGGTGCCGGAGGCAGGCCCGATGCGCCACACGCCCAAAACCCCCATTCCCTTCAATCCGGATACCCCCAAAACTGCCGCCGAGCGTATGGAACAGCGGCAAAAGGCACGGCAAAACAACCACAAGCAAGCCCAAAAACGCAAGCAGGAAAGTCGTGGCAGCAGAGCGGCTACGGCGGCGATCATTGCCTGCTCTATGGTGGCGATCCTGGCGATCGTGCTGTTTTTGATTTTTTGGCTGAACGGTGGAATGGATACGAAGCCCCGCACCGTGGAAGTGCCGCTGCTGGCGGGAAAATCCTTCGATATTATTGAAAATAAGTATGACGATTTTGTGCTGGAAAAAAGCACCTATCTATATGACGCGGAGCTGGAAGAGGGCTATATCATCGAGCAAAATCCCGCAGCAGGCACCCATGTTGTACCGGGGACGAAGATTTACCTGACCCTGAGCAAAGGGCCTGCACCGGAGGAGCTGACGATGCCCAACCTGACCGGTCTTACGGAAAGCGAAGCCCGCAATCATCCGGATATTAAGGCGCTGAGCATCGAAATAGAGGTATACAGGGAAAACGGAGATACCCCAAAGGATCGGGTCATTCGTTCTGAGCCTGCATATAGTGAGCCCATTACTGCCGGGCAGACGGTGAAAATTTGGATCAGTCTTGGCCCGGATGAAACGGTAGAAAAGAAGGGTATGCCCAACTTGGTGGGTCAGGATCTGGAAAAGGCCATCACCATTTTGCAGACCTATGGCTTCCCGGAGCCGGAATACGAGCTGGTGTTCAGCATCCTTCCCGAGGGGAAGGTGGTCACCCAGTCTATTGAGAAAAACAAGAAGGTGCCCCTGACAACGGTGGTAAAGCTGGAAGTATCCAAGGGCCCTGAGCCGACCACGGAGCCTCCCACCACAGTGCCCGAACCTACCGATCCGCCTACGACCCAGCCTCCTGAAAAGCCGGATCCCACAGAAGAGGAAATCATTTTCCCGGACGACGGGGAATAACAGAGGCGTTTTATGACGGAAAAAACGATAGGACGCATTGTTCGCTCTCTGAGCGGCTTTTACGATGTACAAACGGCAAAAGGGGTTATTACCTGCCGGGGACGTGGCAGCTTGCGTAAAAATAACGATACACCCTTAACCGGCGATATGGCGGAGATCACGGTGGAGGGCGGCAAGGGAATGGTGGAGCGGATTTTGCCCCGCAAAAACCGCTTTGTCCGTCCTGCGGTTGCCAATATAGACGCTTTGGTGGTATTTGCCGCCAGCGTCAATCCGGTTACCGAGCCCTACCTGATCGATCGGGTTGCGGCCATTGCGGGGGATCAGGAGGTGCAGGTGATCATCTGCATCAACAAATGTGATATGGACCCGGCAACGGATCTGCGGCGGATATACCAAAATGCGGGCTTCCCTGTGATTATGGCCAGTGCGGAAACGGGGGAGGGAGTAGAGCAGCTGCGTGCTCTGCTGACGGGAAAGCTCACTGCTTTCACCGGTAATACCGGCGTTGGAAAGTCCAGTATGCTCAACAGACTATGCCCACAGCTGAAGCTGCCCACCGGCGAGGTTTCTCAGAAATTGGGCAGAGGCCGGCATACTACACGCCACGTGGAGCTGTTTTGCATTGCGCCGGATACCTATGTAGCAGATACACCCGGTTTTGCATCCTTCGATACAGAGCAGATGGACGTGATCCTTAAGGAGAATCTGCAGTATGCTTTCGGAGATTTTGCACCGTATATCGGTAATTGTCAGTTCCACGACTGTACCCACCGTTTAGAGCCCGGCTGTACCGTTCGGCAGGCGGTGGAGGACGGGAATCTGGAAAAGACCCGCTACGACAGCTATTTGCGGCTGTATGAAAAATCCAGCCAAATTAAGAATTGGGAACTGAAATAAGAACTGTAGCAATTAAAGATCATCGGGGCTGTGAGAAAACGGATTGTTTTTTCACAGCCCCTTGCACATTGTTGGCCAACGAGAATATCTTGGAATGAACGGCAGTGCCGTGACATCAATTTTTCGGAGGTATCATCTATGTGTAATAACGGTTTTGGCGGCGGCAATTGGTGCTGGATCATCATCTTGTTGATTTTGTTCTGCGGTTGCGGCAATAACGGCTATAACGGCAATAACAACTGCGGCTGCGATAATAACTGCGGCTGCTGCTAAAATAGGAAGGAGAGGGGCATTTTCGCCCCTCTCAAACATTACGATGAAAAGCCACCAACGGCTCCCTGTGATGCGGGAGAGAAAAACAAGAAGTTATCTGTAATTTTCAGGAATAATCCTTGACTTTTGGTACATTTGCCGCTATAATGATTTAGCCTGCGCGAGTAGGTAAATCCTTGCTTCCGGCGAAGCCGGAGGCCAAAAGTCCAAAAGGAGGTGCAAACAACATGGCTAAGATCACCGGTAAGTACGAGGTGCTGTATATCATCGACCCTGCTCAGGGCGAGGAAGGCATCGCCGCACTTGTGGAAAAGTTCAAGGCAATGGTGGAAGCGGAGGGTACCCTGACCAATATTGATGAATGGGGCAAGCGCCGTCTGGCCTATCCCATCAACGATTTGAACGAGGGCTACTACGTTCTGATGAACTTCGAGACCAATCCTGCTTTCCCTGCAGAGCTGGAGCGTGTGATGAAGATCACCGAAGGCGTCCTGCGTTGCCTGACCACTGTCGTGGCAGAGTAAGGAGGAATCTCTATGCTCAACCACATCACGATTATGGGTCGTCTGACCCGTGACCCCGAACTGCGTCGCACCGGCACAGGTGTAGGCGTGGCCAGTTTCCGCGTAGCTGTCGATCGGGACTATGCGCCCAAGGACGGCGGCGAAAGAAAGACCGACTTTATCGACTGCGTTGCCTGGCGTCAGACCGGAGAATTTATCTCCAAGTATTTCACCAAGGGCCGTATGATCGTTGTAGAGGGTCGTCTGGAAATGCGCGACTGGACCGACAAGGATGGCAATAAGCGTACTTCTGCCGAAATCAATGTAGACAATGCCTACTTTGGTGACAGCAGAAGAGATGGCGACGGCAGCAGCTACGCTCAGGCAGCTCCTGCACAGAGCTACGGCGGATATTCCGCCCCCACACCGGCCGCATCCGATTTTGCGATGCTGGACGATGACGACGCACAACTGCCGTTCTAAAGTAAAACTGAACTTTTCTACATTTTACGAAGGAGGAACATCCCATGGCTAACGAACAGCGTGTTCGTCCCCGCAAGCGCAAGAAGGTATGCGCTTTCTGCGTGGACAAGATGACTGCTATCGACTATAAGGATACTGCAAAGATCCGCCGTTACCTGTCCGAGCGCGGCAAGATTCTGCCCCGCCGTACCACCGGCACCTGCGCAGCTCACCAGCGTGACCTGACCACCGCTATCAAGCGTGCCCGTCAGATCGCTCTGCTGCCCTACGTCGCTGAATAATAAAACTGCGCACCCCAAAATTTTTGGGGTGCGGTTTTTTTGTATGCACTGCCTTTGCGCACCTTCTGTAATTTCCCGCATAAACTGTCCTATAAGCCTCACATTATGGCTTGTGAACAGTTTTGGGAGGTAATGATATGGCTGACTTAACAAGAAACGCAGTGCCCAATGGGTGCGATACCCAGCAGGCGCTGTCTATTCACACGAAAAAGATTACCGACAGCTGCCGTGACAAGGATTGCATAGAGGATTTGCGGGTATATTTAACCACCGCGTCCCAGACGGTTTTGGACACGGCATCTTCTGCGAAGGTGCGCTGTGCCGATTTGATTTATACCTACATTGATGTAGAGCCTGTGACTTTTGACCCCAATCACTACTGCGTGGATGTAACCTTCTACTATCGCATTTTAGCCGATGCAGTGGTAGGCGTAGCCCGTCCCGCGGCACTGACAGGCTTAGCGGTATTTACGAAGCGGGCGGTGCTGTGCGGTGAAAAATCCGGGGCACGGGTGTTTACCAGCAATACTGTTTTGAACGGACGGGACGGCCTGAGTGCTTTTTCTGCCAATCTGCCCACCGCGGTGGTGGAGGTGCTGGAGCCGATGGTGCTTTCCTCTACAGTGAAGGAGGTTTGCCAGTGTGCAGAGTGTGCGGCGTGTCAAATTCCGCAGCCGATTTTGGGTGCGTTTGATGAGGACCTGGTGCTCAATGGGGAAGCACGGCGTCTGTATGTCACTTTGGGGCAGTTTTCCATTATTCGTCTGGAACGGGATGCCCAGCTGATTGTGCCGGTGCTGGATTACAGCATCCCCAACAAGGAGTGCTGTGATGCAATATGCGGTGGAGAGGATCCCTGCGAAATGTTCTCCCGCATTCCTTTTCCCGCCGAGCGCTTTGCACCCCGGGATTGTGACCGGGATGCCTGCCCCTATCATACAACCAATAACTGCTAAAATGTAAAATCCGTAAGATAGAAAAAGGGCGTGTTGCTTCAAAAGAAGCAACACGCCCTTTTGATGTAATTATCCCTGAGAGCGATTTCTCAGCAAGCGTTTTCTTGCGATGTTGATGGGTCCTTCTGTCATGTGGTTGATCCAGGAAAGGCTCTTGCCACAGCCGTATGCCACGCAGGAGGCAGGATCATCCGCAACAGAGAAGGGGATTTGCATACGGTCCTGAAATACT
Organism: Oscillospiraceae bacterium; assembly: GCA_017621795.1. Lineage (GTDB taxonomy): Bacteria > Bacillota > Clostridia > Oscillospirales > Oscillospiraceae > Faecousia. Next base: position 25,164 of record JAGASJ010000003.1, read on the forward strand.
TGGGCCAGGCCTGCAAGCTGACTGCCGCCGCCGGTGAGGGTAATGCCGTTTTCCGCAACATCGCTGACCAATTCAGCAGAGGCATCCTCCAAAACCGATACGATCTCGTCGTAAATAGCACGGATAGCCTTTTGGATCGGGGCGCTGATTTGCTCTGTGGTGACCATTACCTCTCGGGGGGCGCCGTTTTTTGCATCCCGTCCCTTTACCGTAACAGACAGATTGTCGCCGTGCTCGTAAGCACTGCCGATTTGGATCTTCAGCTCCTCAGCGGTGGTCTGCCCTACAACGATCCCTAAGGTGCGGCGCAGGTGCTTCATAATGGCGTCGTCAATATAGTTGCCGCCTACCTTGATGGAGGAGGAAACAGCCACGCCGTTCATGGTTAAAATTGCCACGTCCGTGGTGCCTGCGCCGATGTCCACAACCATGTGACCCTTGGGGCCGGAAATATCCAGTCCTGCGCCCAATCCGGCGGCAAGAGGCTCTTCGATCAGATATACTCGGCGTGCGCCTGCCTCGATCACTGCATTGATGACCGTCCGTTCTTCCACTTCGGTAATACCGCTGGGAACGCTGACCACAACACGGGGCTTGGGGGTAAACAGGCTGGACTTGGAGGATACCCGAAACAGATGCTGCAGCATCTTCACCGTCATTTCGTGATCAGAGATCACGCCGTCCTTCAGCGGGTGCATTGCCACCACATTGCCGGGTGTACGTCCCAGCATATTGTGGGCGGCACTGCCTACCTGCAAAATACGGCCGGTGGTACGGTCCACAGCCACAACAGAAGGCTCACGGCTGACAACGCCGCTTCCTTCAACGTAAATCAGCACCGTGGAGGTTCCTAAATCAATACCTATATCATGGGAAAAAAGTTGCATATCGTTCACCTACATTATTTGTTGTTGCTTGCCACACACATGGCAGAAACTTCTTTTGCGCCGGCAGTGAGTAACACCCGGGCGCATTCGGAAACAGTTGAGCCGGTGGTAATGATGTCATCGATCAGCAGGATGCGCTTTCCTGCAATGGCTTTGGGGTTTAATACGGTGTATGCGCCTAAAACATTGGCCTTGCGATGGGCACTGCTTTGCATAGAGGATTGCTTTTTGGTGTGTCTGATTTTCTTCAGGGTAGGGGCAGCGGGCGTGCCCAGCTCCTGACCCATAGAAACGGCGATGAGCTCTACCTGATCAAAGCCGCGGCGGTTTTTGCGTTTATTACTGATGGGCACCCAGGTGAGAATGTCATAATCACAAAAGTGCTTTGTGCTGTAATGCATTGCAAGCAGCCGTCCGTAGACCTGCCCATAGGCAGACATCCGGTAAAACTTATATCGCAGCATACTGTAGCGCACGTTATCATTATAATACCACATAGAAGTCCATCGTGCAACAAAAGAAATTTTTCGGCGGGGTGTGGGAAATTCCTCTATATGCGTACGGCATTGATTGCAAATATCCGTTTCCTCCGACCGAAGGACCTTTTGGCATAAAATACACTTTGCAGGAAAGAAAATATCGTAAATGCGGTGTAAAAACTTCATTTTATCTCCTAAGAAGATCGGCGGTCAGGAAAGCTCCTGAAGACGCAGCTTCAGCCCGGTATAGCGGCGTCCCACCTTGGCGTTTTCGGTCATTGCGGCCACCGTGTCCTCCCGACCCACCAGCACCAACAAATTCCGGGCGCGGGTGATGGCGGTATACAGGATGCTCCGATTGAGCAAATACGGAGAGCCGCCCCAAACGCTGAGCACGACTGCCTGATATTCACTGCCCTGACTTTTGTGCACCGTCATTGCAAAGGCGGGCTCTAATTCGCTGAGCTCTGTGAAATCGTAAATAACCTCCCGATCGTCAAACCGAACGGTCAGCTCTTCGTTGTCCTGATCAATATGGCAAATGCTGCCCACGTCACCGTTAAAGACACCGGCGCCGATGGTGCCGTCGTCCTTTTTCCATAATATATCATAGTTGTTTCGGATCTGCATTACCCGATCGCCCTCACGGAAAATATATTCTCCGAAACGTTTTTCTCGCTTGTTGGGAGCGGCGGGATTCAAACAGGCCTGCAAACGCCGATTCAGCTCCACCGTGCCGGTGCCACCCTTTTTGGTGGGTGTGAGCACCTGGATCTGATCAGCGGGAATGCCCATATTCTGAGGCAGTCTTTTAGAGCACAAGCCGGCAATGGTTTGTGCCGCCTCTTCCTCAGAACGGGCACCGATGAAGAAAAAGTCGCTTTTTACGTTCCGAAGCTCCGGCATCTGCCCGCGGTTGACCCGGTGGGCGTTCATAACGATCAGGCTTTGCTGTGCCTGACGGAAGATCTCAGTCAGCCGAACACTGGGCAGCACGTTGGCGCGAAGCATATCGTTCAGAGGGAAGCCGGGGCCCACAGGGGGAAGCTGATCTGGGTCACCCACCAAAATCAGCCGTGCGTTGGGGCGGATGGCCTGTAAAAGACTGCTGAGCAGTGCAATATCTACCATGGACATTTCGTCCACGATCACTGCATCTGCCCGCAGGGGATTGCGCTCATCGTGGGTGAAGAACAGCCTTCCGCTGCGGGGCTCAATGCCTGCGCCCAGCAGACGGTGAATGGTGGATGCCTCCCGCCCGGTGACCTCCGTCAGACGTTTGGAGGCGCGGCCGGTAGGGGCACACAGCACGGTACTGAGCCCCATTTGGTCGTAAAGGGACAGAACGCCCTGTAAAATAGTAGTCTTGCCGGTGCCCGGGCCGCCGGTGATGATCAAAAGACCGGAGGTTGCGGCCTGACGAATAGCCTGTTCCTGAGTGGGGGAGTAGTCGACCTTTCCGGCTTCCGCGGCTTTTTTCAGTTTTTTGGAAAAAGCGGCAGGCTCAGGATAGGTGCTGCTTGCAAATGCCTTCAATCGCTCACAGCAATATAACTCTGCTTTGTAAAGAGGTTCTAAGTATATAACCTCCATATTTGCCAGGAAATCCGATGCCAACCGTTCTGCGCTCAACAGACGCTGGATACCGGCTGTGATCGTTTCGCTGTCTGCGGAAATCAGCTGTCCGGCGGCGGCAATCAGCTTGTCCTTCGGCAGGAACACGTGCCCCATGGTCTGATTGTATTGCAGTTCAAACACAATGCCTGCTTCCACACGGCGGGGGTCGTCGGCAGCGATGCCCAGCTCGATTGCAAAACGGTCCACCGCACCGAAGGGCGCTTCCAGCTCCTCATCCATCAGCAGGTATGGGTCGTCGTACAATAGATCAATGGCCTGTTCGCCGTAGAGCTTGTAGGTCTTCACGGCCAGCTCTGCAGGCAGGTGGTGGAGGGCGAAAAACTCCATCAGCTGCCGCATTCCGATCTGCAGGCGGAAGGCTTCGCCGGCGGCGATGGCCTTGGGCATAGAAATGCCGCTGACCTCGCTCAGTCGCTCCGGTTCCCGTTCCAATATGATCAGGGTCTGGTCACCGAATTTTTTTACAATACGACCTGCCAGCACAGGACCGATGCCCTTCACAGAGCGGGCGGAGAGAAAGGCGAGAATTTCGTTGGTGGTCTGCGGCATCAGCCGTTCCAAAAATTCCGCTTCAAATTGTTTGCCGTAGTTGGCGTGGCTGACCCACTTGCCGGTGACCAACAGCTTCTCGCCCACACTGGGCAGCGGAATGGTTCCTACCACCGTTACGGTCTGTCCGTCTTCACAGCTCAGGCGCAGGACAGCGTAGCCGTTATCGTAGTTTTGGTAAATGACTGAAGCGATCGTGCCTTGTAAAATCTCCGGTTCCACAGCCTGCACCTCCTTTTCTATTCAATATACTATAATTCCCCTTTAAAGTAAAGTATGGGTTGGCATTTTACTCAATTGCAATTTAGAGCGATCTGTGGTATTATAAAGCGAAGGAGGCGAGTACTATGATTTTTGCAGGATGTCATTTATCCAATTCCGCAGGGTATGTGGCGATGGTGGAAACCGCGAAATCCATCGGTGCCAATACCTGTGCATTTTTTACGAGAAATCCCCGGGGCAGTAAAGCAAAACCGGAGGATCCGGCAGATTGTGCCCGTGCGATGGAGCTTTTGAAGGAATACGAATTTGGACCGCTGGTGGCCCACGGCGCGTATACGATGAATTTGTGTACCGCTGAGGAAAGCGCAAGAGACTTTGCCGCAAGTGTGCTGTGCGACGATTTGCGCCGTATGGCGTACCTGCCCGGGAATTTTTACAATTTCCATCCCGGCAGTCACGTTGGGCAAGGCACTCAGCAGGGTATTGAATATATCGTCAAGGCACTGAAAAAGGCCCTGGAGCCCCAATACCCGGTGACGGTACTGCTTGAGAGTATGGCAGGCAAGGGCAGCGAGATCGGCGGCCGTTTTGAAGAGCTGAAGGCTATATTGGACGGCGTTGGGGATGATTCTGTGGGAGTGTGCTTGGACAGCTGCCATATCCACGACGGCGGCTATGATATTGTGAACGATCTGGATGGCGTTTTGGCGGAATTTGATCGGGTGGTAGGTCTGCACCGACTCAAGGCTCTTCACCTGAACGATTCCAAAAATCCCTATGAGAGCCATAAGGATCGGCACGAATTGCTCGGACAGGGGCATTTGGGCACAGAGACCTTCCGTGCCATTGTCAATCACCCCTATCTGAAAACACTGCCGATGATCTTGGAAACACCCAATGAATTACCCGGCTATGCAAAAGAGATCGCATTACTGCGATCTATGGAAGAATAATTCTGAAAGGAGGCGCCAAAATGGAGTTTGTGGAATCCTTACAAAATGCACTGCCCACCTATGTAAATGTGTTTATAGCGGTATTTCGGTATACTGCCCCTATTTTGGCGCTTTTGATATTGGGCAGGGCGATCATCCCGCTGCTTCGTTTTCGCAGAGAGCCTGAAATTTGGGCGTGGCTGTGCTTTGCCGACGGCAATAAAATCCCCATTACCCATTGGGAAAATGTCATCGGCCGCCACAAAAACAGTGATGTGGTGTTGGATGTGGCCACAGTCTCCCGTAATCACGCTGTGCTTACCCGTTATGACGATGGGAGCTGGACCATTGCGGATGTGGAAAGTGTGGGCGGCGTACGGGTCAATGGAAAAAAGGTGCGCATTCACGCCATAAACCCGGAGGATGTGATCTCCATTGGCGGCGTGGAGATGCAGCTGCAGCCGATTTCTGAAAAACAGGAAAAACGGCTGGCCCAATTACGTACAAAAGCATCTTCCTACGGTACAAGCTTTGCCAATGTGGTGCTGCTTTCCGTGTTTCAGGCGCTGTGCTGCATCGGGTATCTGATGACAGGGGAGGGGCGCTATGCGGCTTCCTACCTGGCAGGCTTTGGCGGCATTTTGCTGTGCCAGTGGCTGCTGTTTTTGTTCTATTCCTTTATCCGCAGACCGGCCTTTGAGGTGGAGACCATTGCGTTTTTCCTCTGCACAATGGGAATGTGCGCCATCTGTACGGTGGTGCCCGGCGAGGCAGTCAAGCAGCTTCTTGCAATGGTGCTGGGCATCGTGATCTTTCTGGTGATCGGCTGGTCTTTGCGCAATTTGGAACGGGCAAAGATGATCCGAAATATTGCCGCTGTAGCCGGTGTTGCGTTTTTGATGGCGACCATGGTCTTTGGAACGGTGGTAAACGGCGCCAGGAACTGGATCTTTATCGGCGGTATCTCCTTTCAGCCCTCGGAGCTGAGCAAGCTGTGCTTTGTGATGGTGGGGGCTTCCGCGATGGATAAAATCCTGACAAAGCGGAATCTCATTATGTTCATCGTCTATTCCGTGGTGATTTGCGGCTGTTTGGCGGTGATGCAGGATTTTGGAACGGCGCTGATCTTCTTTATTGCGTTTTTGGTCATTGCTTATATGCGTTCGGGCAGTGTGGGGACCATCGGACTGGCACTGACCGGTCTGGGCTTTGCAGGCGTCACAGCCCTGCGAATTGCACCCCACGCGGTACAGCGTTTTAAAAACTGGCGGCATATATGGCAGGATCCCCTGGGCTTCGGCTGGCAGCAGACAAGGGCGCTGATGTGTATGGCATCCGGCGGCTTTTTTGGGTTAGGCTTGGGGCAGGGCTGGATGAAGAACAACTTTGCCGCGGAATCCGATATTGTAATTGCCACCATCGGAGAGGAATGGGGACTTTTGATGGTGCTGTTTTTGGTGCTTGCAGTGGCGGCGCTGGCGCTTTTCAGTGTGCGGTGCGCACCGATGGGGCGCAGCAGCTTCTATACCATCGGCAGCTGCACAGCCGCCGCGATTTTGCTGGTACAGGTGATTTTAAACGCCTTAGGCACATTGGATGTACTGCCGCTGACAGGCGTTACCTTCCCCTTCCTATCCAATGGCGGCTCCAGTATGCTGTGTGCATGGGGTCTTTTGGCATTTATCAAGGCCGCCGATACCCGGCAGAACGCCAGCTTTGCAGTACGGCTTTTCAAGGGAAGGGCAGGTGCAAAAGATGAATAAAGTGGCAAAACGGGCCTGGGCGGTATGTATATTGGCCGGTATATTGATCGGCGGTATGGGCTTTTTTGTGGTAGAGTTTACGACCAGGGCAGATCAGTGGGTGGTCACTGCCGGTTCTCCCCACGTATATAACGGAGAAAATATCAACACCGGCGCAGTTACCGACCGCAGTGGTATCCTTTTACTAAATATGCATAATACCCGTACCTATTCCGGCGCGGAATCCATTCGTAAAGCCACCATCCACTGGGTAGGGGATCGGGAGGGCTACATCAGTGCACCGGCGATCTCGAAATATGCCCGTCATATCGCAGGCTTTGATATGGCAAACGGACTATATGCCTACGGCGGCTCGGGCGGCGTAGCAGAGCTGACCATCTCTGCCCGGGTGCAGACGGTGGCACTGGAAGCACTGGGGGATTACAAGGGCACTGTGGCAGTATACAATTATAAAACAGGGGAGATCCTGTGTGCCGTGACGAACCCCACCTATGACCCGGATAACGTACCGGAAATTGAAGGAAACCCGGCTTATGAGGGGGCGTATCTGAACCGCTTTACCCAATGCACCTACGCGCCCGGCTCTATTTTTAAAATTGTCACCCTGGCGGCGGTACTGGAAGAAATGCCTGCACTGCAGGAGAAGACCTTTACCTGTACCGGTACACGCGCCTACGGGCCGGATACCATTACCTGTGAAGGCATCCACGGTACGCAAAGCCTGAAGCAGGCGTTTTGCAATTCCTGCAACTGTGCTTTTGCGGAGCTTTCGGAGCTTTTGGGCGGGCAGACACTCAAAAAGTATGTGGAAGCCTTTGGCCTGACGGAGCATATATCCTTTGACGGCATCCGATGCGAAAAAGGCAGCTTTCAGCTGGCGGAGGATGCGGTAAACGTGGCTTGGAGTGCCATCGGTCAGTATAACGATCTGGTCAATCCCTGCAGCTTCCTTACCTTTGTTGGTGCGGTGGCAAACGGCGGCAAGGCGGCAAAGCCCTACATTGTTGCCCGTGCCGGAGACAGCTATGAGGCTGAAACTTCCTATACAGCCCCGATGATGGATCAAGAGGTTGCGGCATTGGTGCAAGAGTATATGCGTAACAACGTGGCCACCAAATACGGCGACTCGAATTTTGACGGACTAAACGTATGCGCAAAGACCGGTACAGCGGAATTTGACGGAGATCAGGCGTCTAATGCAATGTTTGCCGGATTCGTGGCGGACGAAACGTATCCGCTGGCTTTTATCGTATGCGTGGAGGGCGGCGGCTACGGAATGTATACCTGCGTACCCATCGCATCCAAGGTGCTTGCGGCCTGCAAAGAAGTCCTGCAGTAAGCCCTGTTGTGCGGAATATACAAAAAGCATAATTGACGGGCTTTTGCTTTTGGTGTTTTTTGGTGGTTGACAAATGTGTTTCTGTGGGATACAATATGCCTATCCCAAACGGGAGATCGCAAGACGATATATACCGTCGCAGCGAATGAATTTGTATATAGGAGGTTGCAAATAAAAGCCGCCTCTTAGTTTTTAAAAGTAAAGGAGAAGAAAATGATGAAGAAGATTTTAGCGATGCTGTTGGCAGTTTTGATGACTGTCGGTGTGCTTGCCGGTTGCGGCGGCGCAGATGTAAGCGGCAAAAAGGAAAACGACGGTGCAAGTGTTATTAAGGTCGGCACCAGCGGCCCCCTGACCGGTGACAACGCAGTTTACGGTGTTGCGGTCAAGAACGGCCTGGAGCTGGCATTTGAAGAGATCAATGCCCTGGGCGATCTGCAGTTCGAGGTAAAGGCTGAAGACGACGAAGCCGATAGCGAAAAGGCAGTCAACGCTTATAACACCCTGATGGACTGGGGTATGCAGATCATGGCCGGTCCCACCACCTCTGGTTCTGCTGCTGCTACCGCTCAGAAGTGCGCGGCAGATAAGGTCTTTATGCTGACCCCCTCTGCATCCGATCCTGCGGTTATTGCCGCCGGCGATAACGTTTTCCAGATTTGCTTTACCGACCTGAACCAGGGTAAGGCTTCCGCACAGTACATCAAGGATCATAACCTGGCTACCAAGATCGGTATCATTTACGATTCCTCCTCTCCCTATTCTGCCGGTATCTACAATACCTTTAAGGCAGAGGCAGCAGCCCTGGGCCTGGAGATCGCAATCGAAGCCCCCTTCACCGAGGGCACCAAGGGCGACCTGACCACACAGGTGACCATGTGCCAGCAGGCAAACTGCGACCTGGTATTCTTGCCCATCTACACCAGCGAAGCTGTGAAGGTTCTGTCTGTTGCCAATTCTAACGGCTATGCTCCCAAGTACTTCGGCTGTGACGGTCTGGACGGCATCCTGTCCGTTGAGAACTTTGACACCAGCCTGGCTGAAGGCGTTATGCTGCTGACTCCCTTCGATGCCACCGCTACCGATGAAAAGACCCAGTCCTTTGTAACCAAGTACACCGAAAAGTACGGCACTGCACCCAACCAGTTTGCTGCAGATGCTTACGACGTAGCTTACGCTATTTATGAGGCCTGCAAGGCAGGCGGTGTTACCGCGGATATGTCTGCAGAGGAAGTCAACGCCATTATGGTAGAGCAGATCACCAAGATGTCCTTTGATGGCCTGACCGGCCAGGCAATGCAGTGGGGCGCTGACGGCGCAGTCAGCAAGGATCCCATGGCTGTTGTGATCGAAAACGGCATCTACGTTGGTATGGACTAAAAATAATATACAGTGATTGAACCCGCATGGGGGGACTATCCCCTCATGCGGGAAAACCCTGAATAGAGGGGAGAGAAAAATGGACTTTTTACAGTACTTCATTGACGGACTATATATCGGTGCCATCTACGCCATCATCGCGTTGGGCTATACAATGGTCTACGGCATTGCAAAAATGCTGAACTTTGCCCACGGCGATGTGATTATGGTGGGCGCCTATATGTCCTACACCTTTGTGTCCGCATCCGGTATGCCGGTATATTTGAGCATTCCCATTGCAATGGTGATCTGTACGGTGCTGGGCATTGTGATCGAGGGGCTGGCGTATAAGCCTTTGCGTGGCACATCCAGTTTGGCAGTGCTCATTACCGCCATTGGTGTCAGCTACTTCCTGCAGAATGCGGCACAACTTATTTGGGGCCCTGCTGAAATCGGCTTTAATCGGCTGGTGAATGCAAAGCCCTTCTTGCTGTTTGGTGGAAAGCTTCGTATTTCGCCGGAAGCGATGGTGACTTTGGCCATTGCGGTGGTGATCATGGTGGCGCTGACCACATTTGTAAACAGGACCCAAACCGGCAAGGCGATGCGTGCAGTGGCAGAGGATCGGGATGCGGCGCAGTTGATGGGCATCAATGTAAACCGTACCATTTCCATTACTTTTGCCATTGGCTCTGCCCTGGCGGCAGTGGCAGGTGTGCTGCTGTGCTCCAAGGTGCAATCGGTCAGCCCCACGGTAGGCTCAATGCCCGGTATCCGCGCGTTTACAGCGGCGGTGTTTGGCGGTATTGGCTCGATCCCCGGTGCAATGCTGGGCGGTATGCTGTTGGGACTGGTGGAGACCCTGACCGGTGCGTTTATTTCCACCCAGTTTAGTGATGCCATTGTATTTTTGATCCTGATCGTGGTGCTGCTGGTAAAGCCTGCGGGTCTTTTGGGCAAGCAGACACAGGAAAAGGTATAAGGGGGGCGCAGTATGATTTTTCTGATTTGGTTACTGTATATCCCCGCGCTTTATTTGGTGTACGGTTTGCGTTTGGCACTGGCCGGTATGGGGATCTACCTACATACGTTCCCCACAATGCTGCTCCACGGTGCAGTATTTGTAGGCGTGTATTACCTTATAAAGTACCTGAAAAAGCTTTTGAAAGTGAAGCCGAGGATCCCCGCAAATGCGGGCAAAAGGGATAAGACCATCTCTGTTTATGGCCTGGTTACTGTGGGCTTTACTGCAATGACTGCGTTGCAGGGCTACGGAATGCTGAGCCGTTCTATGCAGGGTTATTTGGTGCCGATCTGTGCCTATGTGGTGCTCGCACTGTCGCTGAACCTGGTGGTTGGTATTTCCGGCGAATTGAGCTTAGGCCACGCCGGATTTATGGGCGTTGGCGCTTTTGCCGGTATTGTTGCCGCGACCTGCGCGCAAAACGCTGTCAGTGACCCCTTCCTGCGGCTGGTCATCGGTATGGTAGCCGGTGGTCTGATGGCAGGCGTTGCCGGATTGATCGTTGGCATTCCTGTTTTGCGTCTGCGTGGCGACTATTTGGCGATCGTCACACTGGCCTTTGGCGAAATTCTCAGAAGCCTTACGGAAAACCTGTACGTAGGCTTGGATCGTGCCGGTCTGCACATGTCTATGTCCAATGGCGGCGTACAGCTGCAGGAGGGCGGCAAAATGATTATCAGCGGTGCGTTGGGTGCAACCGGTATTAAGCCCATTTCCACATTCGTGGCGGGTATTTTGCTGGTGTTCTTTACGGTTGCTGTGGTTTTGAACCTGGTGCACTCCAGGGAAGGCCGTGCCATTAAGGCGGTACGGGATAACCGTATTGCTGCGGAATCTGTGGGCATCAATGCTACCACTTTCAAGCTGAAGGCGTTTGTGATCTCTGCGGTTTTGGCAGGTATGGCAGGTGCGCTGTTTGGATTGAACCTGGGCAGTGTACAGGCATCCAAGTTCAGCTATACCACTTCCATCGACATTTTGGTGTACGTGGTTTTGGGCGGTATGGGCAATATGCTGGGCTCCATTATTTCCACAGTGGTGCTGTATCTGATTCCCGAATTTTTGCGCAGCTTGGCGGACTACCGTATGATTATGTACGCAATCGTACTGATCGTGGTGATGCTTTGCACCTGGTCTCCCAAGATTAAAAATACCATCAGCCTGTTTACCTACACGATGCGCACATATTGGAACCGACTGTTTCGGAAGAAAGGGGGTAGCGGAAAATGAGTGATTACTCTAAGAAGATTCTCCGTGTGCCTTCCTATAGTCTGCTTCGTGAGCAGGATGCAGACAAACAACCGGTACTGGTTGCCAACAATTTAGGCATCGACTTCGGCGGCCTGACCGCGGTGGACAGCTTTAACGTTGCCATCGGACCTACGGAAATTTCCGGTTTGATCGGCCCGAACGGTGCCGGTAAGACCACCATTTTTAACTTGCTGACCGGTGTTTATCAGCCGACCCGCGGTGCGGTGCTGATCAAAGGCATCGATACAAAGGGTATGCATCCCAGCAAGGTGACCCGTATGGGCATTGCCCGTACCTTCCAAAACATTCGCCTGTTTACGGATATGACCGCAAAGGACAATGTTAAGGTGGGTATGCACAAGGATATCCATTGCTCCTTCTTTTCCTCATTACTGCGTCTGCCCTCTTATTACAAGTCAGAGCGTGCCGCAGACGAGAAGGCTATGGAGCTGCTGGAATTTATGGGACTTGCGGATGTGGCGGATGTGAAGGCGGGAAGCCTTCCCTACGGCGTGCAGCGCCGACTGGAAATTGCCCGTGCACTGGCCACCAATCCGGCAATTTTGCTGCTGGATGAGCCGGCGGCAGGTATGAACCCCAGTGAGACGGCAGAGCTGACAGCGCAAATTCGCCGTATTCGGGATACCTTCCAAATCGCTATTTTCCTGATCGAGCACGATATGAACCTGGTGATGAATGTTTGTGAGGCCATTGCGGTGGTCAATTACGGCAAGATCATAGCCAAGGGTACCCCGGAAGAAATCAAGAATGATCCGGCGGTTATTGAGGCGTACTTGGGCAAGAAGGAGGAATCGTAATGCTGAAAGTAGAAGATATGCATGTGTTTTACGGTGCCATCCACGCCATCAAGGGCGTGTCCTTCCAAGTAAATGAGGGTGAGATCGTTGCACTGATCGGCGCAAACGGCGCAGGCAAGAGCACCATTTTGAAAACGGTCTCCGGCCTGATGCATCCCCGCAGCGGCAGTATTTCCTTTATGGGCGAGAGCATTGCCCATACCGATGCCTATAAGCTGGTGCGCAAGGGCCTGGCCCACGTCCCGGAGGGACGGCGGATCTTCCTGCAGATGAGTGTGCAGGATAACCTGGCAATGGGCGCATTTACGCAGAAAACGGTATCCAAGGCAGACTTGGATATGGTCTACGATCTGTTTCCCCGCCTGAAGGAACGGCGCACCCAGATTGCGGGCACGCTTTCCGGCGGCGAACAGCAGATGCTGGCAATGAGCAGAGCCCTGATGAGTCATCCGAAGCTGATGATGCTGGATGAGCCGTCTATGGGACTTGCGCCTATTTTGGTGGATCAGATCTTCACCATCATCAAAGACCTGCACAAGGCAGGCACGACCATATTGCTGGTGGAGCAGAATGCAAGCAAGGCTCTGCAGATCGCAGACCGTGCCTATGTTTTGGAAACCGGAAAGATTACCCTGACGGGAACCGGTGACGAACTGGCCCACAGTGACGAGGTACGAAAAGCCTACTTAGGCGGTTAAAGAGAACGCCCCCTGCATACAAGCGTATGCAGGGGGTGATTTATATTTTGACGGTTTGGGGGTTCTTTGAAACTCTGAAACACCGCCTGCATACGATTGTATGCAGGGGGTGGTTTTTTATGTGCAGACCCAATCAGTTGCGGGGATATATACTGCTGAGTGTCGGTTGCGGAATGGTGTTGGGGGTATGGATGAGCAGTGCGTTTCTGACCTATTGCATTGCCGGTGTAATGGTTTTTGCAGGTGTATCTGTGGTGCGCAAGTAATATCCTTGTCCCCGGTTGCATAGGCTACTATAGAATCTTATAAGGAGTGATTTTATATGGAATATCAACTGGATGTGCAGCACTTCATGTACCTGCGCCAGCTTCATACACAGCCCCAAACACGGGAAGAGACACAGGAATTACGTATCGGTGACGGACTGGGAAACATTGGAAGGGTGTTGTGCGCCTGGGGACAGGTGGTACTGCGGGGAAAACAGTGGCAGCCGGACGGGGTAGGTGTACAGGGTGGCGTGATGGTATGGGTGCTGTATGCTCCGGAGGACGGCGGTCCTGCCCAGTGTGTAGAGGACTGGATTCCGCTTTCTGTAAAATGGCCGTCGGAGCAGAACGAGGGGGATGGTAAACTCTTTACCACCTGGCTTTTACGGGGGGTCGATGCTCGTACTGTGGATCTGCGCAGGCTGATGGTACGGGTGACGGTGGATGTGTATGCCGCCTGCTTTGTGCCGGACCGTCTGCCGGTCTATTCGCCCCGGGAGCTGCCCAAGGATATTTTGCTTTTGGAGAAGAAAAAGCCGCTGTGCCTTGTGCAGGAGGTGGGAGAAAAAGCCTTTGTGCTGGATGAGGAGCTCACCCTGCCGTCCACCGCACCGTCACCGGAAAAGCTGGTGCGTTACAGCTTGGATACGGAAATCGGAGACTGCAAGATCATCGGGGATAAAGCGGTATTTCGGGGGAAGGGGCTACTGCATATTCTCTATCGCACCGCAGAAGGAGGAATGCAAAGCTGGGATTTTGAGATCCCCTTTTCCCAATATACAGAGCTGGAGGACCACTACCCTGATGACAGTGGATTGTGGGTGCAGGCAATGGTTACGGCGCTGGAGGTGGAGGCGGCGGCAGAGCGCATACGCTTGAAGGCAGGGCTTGCAGGCCAGTATATCCTTACCGCACAGCGGGATTATCCTATGGTAGAGGATGCCTACAGCCCGGACCGTGGCCTGCAGCTGCAGCGGGAAAAGGTGCAGGTAAAGAACCTGGCATCCTTTCAGAGCATACCGATGCGCGCAGATGAAACGGGGCGCTTCGGCAGTAATCGGGTGGCAGATTTGTGCCTGAGTGTGGGCCTGCCTGAAAAGCGGCGCAGTGGAAACGGAACAGAGCTGGAGATCCCCGGGCAGTTCAGCGCACTCTATTATGATACTGAGGGCTTATTGCAGTCGGCAACCACCAAATTTAGCGACACGCAGGCGGTGGAAACGGATCGTATAGAAACCTGGACACAGCCGGATGGTGCGGTGCAGGCCGTTGCGGGGATAGACAGCACCATTATGCGGGGCGGCTACAGCCTGCAGATCGGGCACACCGAGGATACCGAGCTGATGCCGGTATCCGCGATCACTGCCGAGGAGCCCCGGGAAAAGGACCCGATGCGTCCCAGCCTGATTTTGCGCAAGGCAGGAAATCAAAGCCTGTGGGACATTGCAAAGCAATGCGGTGCAACGGTGCAGGCCATTCAGGAGGCAAACGGCCTGCAAGGGGAGGCAGACCCCGACAGGGTATTGCTGATCCCCGTCCTATAAAAATTATCGCCGCTGTGTGAATGCACAGCGGCGTCATAGTGCCACAAAAGGCCCAAACCGTCAAGCCGGGACGGCCTTCCGGCCACCGCTGTGGGGGCTCACAGCGGCGGCCCTGGACGGCGTGTCGCATCGGGGTCAATGCCGTCAGAATCTACTTTAACGTTTCTGTTTTGCGTATTCAAGAATATCCTGTCGACAGAAAAAGAAAGCATAGAAAAATGCTCAAATAGGTGTGGAAAAATAAAATCGGCTGTGCTATAATAAAGGGTAGAGAATTTGAAAGGAGCATTTTTTTATGACCATTATTGATATTTTTTCCGGTTTTTTGGGTGCAGGCAAAACAACACTGATCAAAAAGCTGTTGCAGGAGGCTTATGCCGGTCAAAAGCTGATGCTGATTGAAAATGAATTTGGTGAGATCGGCATCGACGGCGGCTTTTTGCAGGATGCGGGAATCAACATCACCGAGATGAATTCCGGCTGTATTTGTTGCAGTCTGGTGGGTGATTTTGGCAAAGCGCTGAAGGAGGCAATTGATACCTATGCCCCCGACCGTATTATTATTGAACCCTCCGGCGTGGGCAAGCTGTCGGATGTGATCGCCGCTGTTGAAAAGGTAGACGGCGTGCAGCTGGGCTATACCGTAGCGGTGGTGGATGCCGGCAAGGTGAAGATCTATACCAAGAACTTCGGAGAGTTTTACAACAATCAGGTGCAGACCGCTTCTACCATTATTTTGTCCCGTACAGACGGTATTTCCCAGGAAAAGCTGAATTTGGCGGTGGATATTCTCCGTGAAATGAACGACCACGCCACCATCGTCACTACCCCCTGGCCGCAGCTTTCCGGCTTGCAGCTGCTCACAGCGATGGAAGGCGGCGCATCTGTGGCGGCAGAACTTCGGAAATTAGAAGAGGAAGCCCACCACCACGAGGACGGCCACTGCTGCGGTCACCACGACCATGAGCATCACCACCACGAGGACGACAACTGCTGCGGTCACCACGACCACGAGCATCACCACCACGAGGACGGCCACTGCTGCGACCACCACGACCACGATCATCACCACCACGAGGACGGTCACTGCTGCGGTCACCACGACCATGACCATCACCACCACGAGGACGGCCACTGCTGTGGTCACCACGACCATGACCATCATCACCATCATCACGCCGATGAGGTATTCACCTCTTGGGGCGTAGAGACGGCAAAGAAATTTGCGGTCGCGGATATCGAAAAGGCATTGGATGCTCTGGATTCCGGGGAATACGGGCTTGTTTTGCGTGCAAAGGGCATTGTGCCCTGCGTGGACGGCGGCTGGATTCACTTTGACTATGTACCCGAGGAGCACAATGTGCGTATGGGCGGTGCGGATGTGACCGGCAAGCTGTGCGTGATCGGCGCTGAGCTGAGCCAGCAGGCTGTTGCGGCGCTGTTTGGGGTGTAAGCGATGGCACAGATTCCTGTATACGCCTTTACAGGCTTTTTAGATTCCGGCAAGACCAAGTTCATTCAGGAAACCCTGGAGGATCCGCGCTTCAATGCCGGCGAACGAACACTGCTGCTGGTGTTCGAGGAAGGGGAGGAGGAATATGATTTTTCGACCTATCCCCACCAAAATGTATATTTAGAGGTACTGGATCAGCAAACGGTCACATCCGGTGAGCTGAAGGCCCTGGCAAAGAAGCACAAGGCACAGCGGGTAGTGGCGGAGCTGAACGGCATGCAGCTTGTGGGAGACCTTTATGCCCGCTTCCCGGAGGACTGGGTAGTGGCGCAGGAAGTGATGTTTGCCGATGCCACCACCATTATGGCCTACAATGCTAATATGCGGAATTTGGTGATGGACAAGCTGATGGGCGGACAGATGGTGGTCTTTAACCGGCTGGAAAAGGGTGAGGACACCACCCATTTGCACAAGCTGGTACGTGCCGCAAACCGTCGAATGGACATTCTTTATGACTATTTGGACGGCACAACGGCCTTTGACGATGTGGAAGACCCCTTGCCCTTTGATATCGAAGCGCCTGTGGTGGAGATCGCAGACGAGGATTATGCGCTGTGGTATCGGGATGTTACGGAAGAGCCGCAAAAGTACCACGGAAAGACGGTGCGCTTTAAAGCCCAGGTGGCAATGCTTCGCCGTGAAAAGGGCAATATGTTTGCCCCCGGCCGTTTCGTAATGACCTGCTGCGTGGAGGATATCCAGTTTTGCGGCGTGCCCTGTAAGTATGAGGGCGCCAAGGGGTTGGAATCTCGTTCCTGGGTAACGGTGGAGGCAACGGTCTCTGCCGAGAAGCACTACCTTTATCAGGGTGAATTAGGACCTGTTCTGACGGCACTTTCCGTCAAACCTGCCGATCCCGCCGTGGAAGAAGTGGCAACCTTTTAAATAGAGAAATTGGGACGACTGATCGCTGGTCGTCCCAATTTTACGTAAAGAACAAGTGGGCAGTCATACTCGCGGTCACAAAGCCCACAAAATCCGCGAAAAGGGCGGCGGGAAGGGTAAATCGGGTTTTAGAGATCCCTGCCGCACCGAAATACACACTGATGGTGTAAAAGGTGGTCTCGGTAGAGCCCAGCATCACCGCCACCGTTCGGCCCACGGTGGAATCCACCCCATAGGTGGCCATCAGCTCTGTGCCCACCGACAGGGCGGCACTGCCGCTGATGGGGCGGATCAGCACCAGCAGTGCGGTTTCCTTCGGGATACCGAAAACGCGGAAGACAGGCGCAAGCAGCTCTCCCAGCCAAGCAGTTGCCCCGGAGACCCGAAGCATACTGACCGCAACAAGCATCATCACGAATGTAGGTATCAACGTCCATAAAAGCTGCAGACCCTCACGACCGCCCTGCAACAGCAGGTCGTAGGGGTCTTCTTTTTTGCCCAGTGCCCACGCCGCAACGCAAAACAGCAGGACGGGCACAAGGTAAGATGAAATCAGCCCCATATTTTTCCAAACACCTTTGCACACAATAGTCCCAAGCCTGCCGAGCATAGGGAGCTGACCCAAACCGCAGGCAAAATATCGAAAGGGGCGGCAGCACCCAAGCTGCTGCGGACTGCCGCCACAGTGGCGGGGATACACTGAATGGATGCGGTGTTCAGCACGATCAGACGGCATAGCTCGTTGCTGGCAACGCCGTTTTTTTGATGGTCTGCCAGCCGTTTTGCGGCGGCGATGCCCATGGGGGTCGCGGCATTGCCCAAGCCTAAAAAGTTGGCGCAGATATTGCCGCTTAAGTACCCCTGCAAGGTGCTGTCGGCCTTACAGGAGGGGAATACCTTGTAAAGCAGTGGTTTCAAAAGCTTTCCCAAAAGGGCGGTCAGGCCGATTTTTTCCATCACCTTGCCTACGCCGCTCCAAAGACACAGGGAGCCTGCCAGCGAGATCGCTAAAGTGATGCCCTCCTGCGCGCCCCGACTGATCCCACCGGACAAATTCCCGCCTTGTCCGGTGCAAAGTCCGTAAAAAAGGGAGATCGCTACCATCCCTGTCCAAACCCAGCCGATTACCAAGACCATCCCTCCCACATCACTATATGCAAAGAAATTAAAAATACGCCCCATTGCGGTACACTCCGTAAGGAAGTGCGCCTCAATGGGGCGTATTCTGAATATAAAAACCGTGTCATTGCACACCGGTGCACAATTTTATTTAAATCTTCACCGTGTTTTTAATCGTCTTCCAGAGCGGCTTCGTAAACGGCGTTTTTGGGAAGCTTCAGCTCCTGTGCTGTCTGTTTTATCGCATCCTTGCGGCTGAGTCCCTGTGCTATCAGCTGGGTGACGCGGGTTTTTGCGTCCTGGGTGGTTACAGTCTGCTTCTCCGCAGGCACAGCGCCGGCTACCACCAATACAAACTCACCCTTCGGCGGTTGGGTCTCATAATAGGCGATCGCGCCGCCAATGGTGGTACGGATCACTTCCTCGTGAAGCTTTGTCAGCTCCCGGCACAGACTGATGGGTCTTTCTGCACCGAAGACCTCCTGCAGACTGTCTAAAGTGGCACACAGCTTGTGGGGTGCTTCGTAGAAGATCATGGTGCGCTGTTCGTCCTTCAGACTTTCCAAATGCTCCCGACGGCTCTTTTTGCTGGTGGACAGAAAGCCCTCAAAGCAGAAGCGGCCTGTGGACTGGCCAGAGATGCTCAGCGCGGTGATCACCGCGCAGGGGCCGGGAATGGCGCACACCACAATACCTGCTTCGGCGCACTGCTTCACCAGATCCTCACCGGGGTCTGAAATAGCGGGAGAGCCGGCATCGGAAACCAATGCACAGGTTTCTCCTGCGAGGATACGCTCCACGATCTGCATACCTTTTTGTGCCTTGTTATGCTCGTAGTAGCTGACAAGGCTTTTTTTGATACCCAAATGGTTTAAAAGCTTCAGGGAAACACGGGTGTCTTCGGCGGCAATGAAATCCGCCTGTTCCAGGGTCTCTCTGCAACGGGGGGAGATGTCTCCCAAATTGCCGATGGGGGTAGGAACAAGATAAAGCATACCGGCCATAAAAAATCTCCTTACAGGTGATAAAGCTGCTTAAAATAGGCTGTGGGTGTGCCGTCGGTGTGGTAGAGCGCCTGCTCCTGAATAGTCAGCCCCACTTTTCCGCCCTTACGGCACTGAAGAAGGATCAGTGTGACGGGTCCGCCTGCCTGATGGCGTAAAAGACACAGCTTTTTCGGCTGCAGGCCATTTTTGCAGGCCTCGTGGCACAGCTGCGCCAAATTTTCCGGTTTGTGTACCAAAAAGAGATCCCCACCATACTTGAGCGCCCGTCCGGCGACGGCAAAAAGCTCTTCGGCGCTGCAATGATCGGTGTGACGCGCTTGGGCGCATTTCGCGCTTTTAAATCCTCCGGTGAAATAGGGGGGATTGGAGACGCACACCGTAAAAGAGCCGGCAGGGAGTAATTCGGGGATGGAACGAAGATCGGCGCATAGACTTTTAAGGCGGTCATCCAAACGGTTTGCCGCAATATTTTTCAGCGCACACTGATGATCAGATTCCGACAATTCCACGCCGGTCACGGTGCAGTGGGCATCTTTGGCGCACAGCAAAAGACCCAAAGTTCCACAGCCCGACCCCAAATCCAATACACGGGCATTTTTCGGCAATTTCACAAAGCCGCTGAGTGCGATAGAATCGGTGCTCAGAGGAAAACTGTCGCTATTTAGTTCCAAGGTGTATCCACCGTACAGCTGTTCCATAATTCATCCTCAAACGGGGCCCATAAGAAAAAACAGCCTGCGCCGCCGTAACCGGAGCGCAGGCTGATAGCAACATCAAAGAATCAGCCTTCCTCGATTGCTTCAACAGGGCAGTTGTCAACGCAGGTACCGCAGTTTACGCAGATATCAGCATCGATTACGTACTTCTCGTCACCCTCGGTGATTGCCTCTACAGGGCAGTTGTCAGCGCAGCTACCGCACTTGACACAAGCATCAGTAATATTGTAAGCCATGGTTTTCCCTCCAGATTGTATTTTTTAAGCGCACAGGATGTGCAACACTATTCTAACACGGATTCTGCAAAATGCAATGGTTTTTTCCATCAGAACGTATATTTTTTTACAGGAGCGGCGAAACTGAAAGGATAAGAACACTGACAGCCCGTAAAAACCGATCGGGGTTCAACTCTTAAGGGAGGGATCAGATGTATTTGTCGGTGGAAAGTAAAAGGCTGATACTCTCAGCCGCACGTCGTGCAAGACAGTACGGGCACAGCTTTGTGGGCAGTGACCATCTACTGCTGGCAATGTGCAGCAGTACCTGCAAAGCAGGGTTTTTACTGCGCGGTGCAGGGGTAGAGCCGGCGGCAGTAGAGAAACTGGTATTGTTCCAGTGGGGTGTGGGTGGCAAAAACCTGCCCCTTTATCAAGGCTTTTCCGGTGATGTGGCGCGAATCCTGCGAGGTGCATCCCGGGAGGCGGTGCTGCAGGGGTCTTACCGTGTAGAGACGGAACACCTGCTGCTCTCGATTCTGCGGCAGGAGCACACAGCAGCGCGGCAGGATCTGCAGCTTTTAGGGGTGGATCTGTCGGCGCTTTTTACAACCGGGGTACAGGGCTTTTTAAAGCCTGTGCCCCCCAAAAAACAGGAGGCGGTTCAAACGAAGCTATTAGACCAATTCAGTGAGGATTTAATTCAGAAGGCGTCCGCAATGGACCCGGTGATCGGCAGACAGAAGGAAATTGAGACCGTGATCGGCATTTTGTCCCGTAAGCATAAGAACAATCCGGCGTTGGTAGGCCCGCCGGGGGTGGGGAAGACGGCCATCGCGGAGGGCCTTGCCCAAAAAATGGCGGCGGGGGATGTGCCCCCACAGCTGAAAAACAAACGGCTGGTAAGCTTGCACATTGCAAATTTGGTAGCGGGCACGAAATATCGGGGTGAATTTGAGGAACGACTGCGGGATGTGTTGGCAGAAATCCGACGCAGTGGGGATGTGATCCTGTTCGTGGACGAAATGCACACCATTGTGGGCGCAGGTGCGGCAGAGGGTGCAATCGACGCTTCCAACATCCTAAAACCGGCTTTAGGGCGGGGGGAGTTGCAAATGATCGGCGCGACCACTGTGGAAGAATACCGCAAATACATCGAAAAGGACGGGGCGCTGGAACGGCGTTTTCGGCCGGTGCGGATCGAAGAGCCTGACGAGGAGCAAACAATGGAAATTCTGCAGGGTCTGAAGCCGGGCTTGGAGCGACACCACGGAATACGCATTGCACAGGAGGCACTGGAGGCGGCGATCAGCCTGTCCAAGCGGTATTTACAGGATCTATACCTGCCGGATAAGGCCATTGATCTGCTGGATGAGGGTGCTTCCCACGCAAAAATGGAGCAGATGGAGAAAAAGGATGGGGGACAGCTTGCCTTGGAGGAGGCACTGAGCAGAGCCGTTCAGGCAGGGGAGTTTGAAAAGGCGGCGAAACTGCGGGATGCCCTGGGCGTAAAGACAGGAGGCGGCGGCACACGGCGCACACGGACGGTCAACAGTCAGGACGTGGCGTGGGCGGTGTCTGTGCGCACCGGTATTCCTGCAGGGCGTCTGAGCCAGAGCAGACGGCAAATGCTGTTGAGCCTGGAGCAGACCCTGAATGCTGAGCTTATAGGGCAGGAGACGGCGGTCAAGCAGGTCTGCGCAGTGATACGGCGGGGGCTGTCGGATGTGCGTGATGAGAATCGGCCCGTGGCGGCACTACTGCTGACAGGGCCCACAGGGGTGGGGAAAACGGAGCTCTGCAGACAGCTTGCCAAAGCCCTTTACGGCAAGACGGACGCAATGATTCGGCTGGATATGACGGAGTTTATGGAAAAACAGTCGGTAGCCCGACTCATCGGCGCGCCACCGGGATATGTGGGCTATGAAGAGGGAGGCAAGCTGACGGAAAAAGTACGCCGTCGCCCCTACTGCATCGTACTGTTGGATGAATTGGAAAAGGCCCACGGGGATGTGGCGGGGCTTCTGCTTCAAATTATGGAGGAAGGAGAATTAACGGATTCCACCGGTCAGCGGGTCAGCTTCCGCAATGCGGTGGTGGTGATGACCTGCAACCTCAGCGGTGGTATGGGCGGCAGCTTAGGCTTTCAGTCGGAGGGGCAGGAAGCGCCCTGGGACCGTCAGCTGCGTCAGCATTTTTCGCCTGAATTTATAGGACGGCTGGACGGTATTGTGCCCTTCCAAAGACTGCGGCAAGAGCATAAGCATCAAATTATCCGCAAGTATCTGATACAGCTGATAGAGCGTATGGAAAAAAATAAAGTCCAGCTGGTTTTACCAAAAGAACTGCCGATTCACATTGCACAGCAGGCGGATCTGAAAGGCGGTGCCCGAGATTTACGCCGTATGGTGCAGGAGCAGGTGGAGGCGCCGCTGGCGGAGTACTTGCTGGAGTGCGCCAAAACGCCTGCGAAAATATATGGGGAATGGAAAGACCACAAAATCACATTTCGCTCATAAATGCCTAAAATAGAACAAGTGTTCTAAAATGTCTAATTTTCCAATTTTTTCTGTAAAAAATTTGGGGATTTTTACAAAAACCTCTTGCTTTTTGACTTTATATCCATTATACTGTCAGTAAATGGAGCAAAATGGTAGCTAAGTGGAGTAAAATGGAGAGGAGGTAAGGGTTATGATCGGAAAATACCCTGCAAAGTTAGACGATAAGAACCGTCTTTTTGTCCCTGCAAAGCTGCGCGCGGAGCTGGGCGAGGATTTTTATGTAACGCTGGGTGTGAACTGTGGCCACCGCTGCCTGACGGTATACACTGCCGCCGACTGGGAAGTGCTGAGCCAAAATTATAATGCCTTGCCGATTTCTCAGCGCGCTGCCGCAACCAGCCTGATTTTTATGAATGCTGCCCAGTGCAGTCCCGATAAGCAATTCCGTTTCGGTCTGACCCAGTTTTTGCTGGAGTACGCAGGGATCGGGCGGGATGTAATGGTGGTCGGACGTGCAGGTCAGGCAGAGATTTGGGATGCGGAAGAATTTAGCCGCTTCGAGCAGGAGAATTTGACCCCCGAAAAGCTGCTTGCCTCTTTGGAGGCCATTGGTCTATGAGTGCATTTCATCATATTTCCGTTCTGCTGAACGAGTGCATTGAGGGGCTCAATATTCGCCCCGACGGCATTTATGTAGACGGCACATTGGGCGGTGCCGGTCACTCCTTTCAAATTGCCGCGAAGCTGAAAAACGGCAAGCTGATCGGTATTGATCGGGATCCGGTCGCCTTAAAGGCGGCAGGGGAACGCCTGGCAGTTTACGGAGAACGGGTGCAGCTGGTTCATTCCAACTTCTGCCGTATGGCGCAGGTGTTGAAGGAACTGAACATTGCGGGCGTAGATGGCATCCTGTTGGATCTGGGTGTATCCTCTCCGCAGTTGGACGACGGTCAGCGGGGATTTTCCTATATGGTGGATGCACCGCTGGATATGCGTATGAACAGCGCAGACAGCCTGAGTGCCCACACGGTGGTAAACACCTGGCCTCAGGAAGAATTAAAACGGATCCTCTACAGCTACGGCGAAGAACGGTACGCCCCTCAAATTGCGGCGGCCATTTGCCGCAGAAGGGCAGAAAAGCCCATCGAGACCACACTGGAGCTTGTGGAGATCATTAAAAATGCTATGCCTCCTGCGGCACTGCGGGAAAAGCAGCATCCGGCAAAGCGCAGCTTTCAAGCCATTCGCATTGCGGTCAACGATGAGCTGGGGGCAGTGGAGCAGATCATGAAGGATGCCGTAGAGCTTTTAAATCCCGGCGGACGGCTGTGTATCATCACCTTCCATTCCCTGGAAGACCGTATTGTAAAGCTTGGAATGCAGGATGCGGCAAAAGGCTGTATCTGCCCGCCCAACTTTCCGGTGTGTGTTTGCGGCAAGAAGCCGAAGGTGAAAATCATTACAAGAAAGCCCATTGTGGCATCAGATGAAGAATTGGAAGTAAACCCCAGAAGCAGAAGCGCCAAGCTGCGCATTTGCGAAAAAATATAGAAAGGTGGAAAAGCAGATGGCAAGAAAAATCGATGTACTGTATGTCAACGGTTATACTGAAGGCTCTGCGGCCCGTAAAATTGCCCCTGCTTTTCCGGAAGCAAAGCCTCAGAGAAAGCCCAGGGCGCGAAACAAGCGGCGGGTCATTGCCATTGATCCGGTGGCCATCGGAAGCATCATTGTGGCGGTATTTTTGCTGGTGATGATGGTATTTGGAATGACCACGTATCAAAATGCGGTGGAAGATGCCCAAATGATGGAAAATTATCTGCATTCTCTGCAAAACGAGAATGAGGCCCTCTCTGCGCAGCTTTGGGAGGATGTCGATTTAGCGGAGGTAGAGCGAACAGCGCTGGCATTGGGTATGGTGCCAAAGGATAGCATACCTGTTCACCGGATCCAGCTTCAGGAGCCTGTCCCGCAGGAGTCCGAGAGCGATTGGCTCGATCAATTGGTGGCAATACTGACGAATCTTTTTGCATAAAGATTGTCCCGGCCAATAGACTGAAATAGCAGCTCAAATGGGCGGCAAGGGATTCCCTTGCTGCCCTTGCTTGCTAAAAAGGGTTGGATGAAAGGTCGGGAAATATGGGTAAAAAGCGGCAAAAAAAGCAGTATGGTCGCCTGCGTGGAGACAGCGGACAGCAAAGGCGCACGCGAATCGTGGCGTGGATCCTAAGCGCTGTGGTATTTCTCCCGTGTGGGATACAGCTTTACCGACTGATGATCGTGCAGTATGATTTTTACAGACAAAAGGCGCTGGATAATCAGACCCGCACCACTTTTGTTGCGCCTGCCCGGGGGGACATTTACGACTGCAATATGCAGCTTTTGGCCTATAATGAGGATCGGGAGAATGTGTACCTGAATCCCCACCGATTGCGGCAGTTTGATGTAGATATAGAAAAGATGGCACAGTTTCTTGCGCCCCTGGTGCAGAAAGACGCCTCCTGGATCGAAGCGCAGGCAGAGGATACCTCTATGCGCTACAAGCAGATCGCCACAGGTGTGGATCGGGAAACAGCCGCGGCGATCCGTGCGTATATTGCCGAGGATGATGTTGACGGCATCCATTTAGAGCCGGCGGTGCAAAGATGCTACCCCTACGGAAGCCTGGGCTGTCAGGTGCTTGGATTTGTAAACAGCTCCAATGAGGGGGCGGAAGGGGTAGAGGCCGCCTACAATGGATTTTTGCAGGGCGGTATGGGGAAGACCATCTCCTCTACCGGCAATAACGAAACAGATATGCCCTATCCTTATGAAGCGTTCCTGGCGGGCAAGCAGGGCTGTGATGTGGTGCTCACCCTGGACATCACCGTACAGGCTTGCCTGGAAAAACAGATGGCCGCCGCCATTGACCGCTACGATGTACAAAACGGCGCGTTCGGGATGGTGATGGATGCCTCCACCGGAGCGATCCTGGCAATGGCAACCTTGGGTGGCTATGACCCGAATGTGTATAACCAAATAGCCGATGAAGAAAAGGCGGCAGAGCTGGAGCAGCTGCGGCAGGCATACTTATCCTGCGAGGAAGGCAGTGCCGCCTACGAGGAAGGAAAAAAGAAGTATAACGAGGAACTGAAAAATGCACAGCTGAAGCAGTGGCGCAACCGATGCATCAGCGACGGCTATGAGCCGGGGTCCACCTTTAAGCTGATGACCTTGGCGGCGGCCTTGGATACAGGTGCCGTAACGCTAAACAGTTCTTTTCATTGCAGTGGCTCAGAGCATATTGCGGGGCGCAGTCAGCTTTTGCACTGCTGGCGTTCCACAGGCCACGGCCCACAGCAAACGCCCCAGGCGTTACAGAATTCCTGCAACTTGGCATTTGCCCATATTGCGCTGTCCTTGGGCGGAAGCCGTTTTTATGAGTATGTGGAGCGCTTTGGAATATTGGAAAAAACAGGCATCGACCTTTACGGGGAAAGTAAAGGCGTGTTTTTCGACCGTTCCATCGTCACCGATACGGACAAATGGGGCACAGCCTCTCTGACCTCCGGATCATTCGGTCAGACCTTTAAGCTGACACCGCTGCAGCTTGTACGGGCAGTGGCCGCGGTGGTGAACGGGGGATACCTGCTGGAGCCGTATGTGGTATCAGAGGTGCTGGATGCACAGGGGAATACGGTGCTCAAGCAAGAGCCAACGGTACTGCGTCAGGTCATTTCCGAAGAGACCTCCCGCACGATGTGCACTCTGATGGAATCGGTGGTCACCCAGGGAACGGCAAAAAACGCCCAGGTCTACGGCTTCTCCATTGGCGGGAAAACCGGCACCAGCGAGAAGGTTGACGTGCTGGATGAAAGCGGAAATCCCACACTGGATAAAATTGTATCCTTTATAGGGGTTGCGCCGATGGATCATCCGAAGTATATTGTACTGGTGGCGCTGGACACCCCCTCACGGAAAACCGGGCTGTATATCTCCGGCGGTGTGATGGCGGCGCCTACGGTGGGCGCAGTGCTTGCAGACATTCTGCCGTATTTGGGGGTTGCCCCCGAATATCCCCGGGAGGATGCGGCGGCGCGGCAGATCACGGTTGAAGATTATACAGGTCTTACAAAGCAGGAAGTGGAACAAAAGCTGAAGGAGCAGCAGCTTACTGCAGTGCTTTCAGGCACAGCGCAGGCTGTTACGGCGCAGATCCCTGCACCGGGAACGGTGATTTCGGGGGACAGCCAGCTGATGTTGTATTTCGGTCCACAGCCGGATACGCAGTATGTGACCGTGCCTGATTTTTGGGGGCTGAACCATCAGCAGGCACTTCAAAAAGCCAGTGCCGCAGGACTGTATATGCTGCCCCGGGGCAACGACAGCGGCGCACCCACAGTGAAGGTGACGATGCAATCTCACGGCAAGGATACACAGGTGCCAAGAGGCACGGTGATCACCCTGACGTTTACAGATACGGATATTCAAAACTGAAGCATACAGCACAAAGGAGCAAAAAATGAAATTAAGTGCACTTTTGAAGGGCGTAGAGGTTCTGGAAGCCCACGCCGATATGGATTTGGAAATACATCATATTGCCAATGACTCCCGAAAGGTGGAAAAGGGAGATCTGTTTATGTCTATTTCCGGCTTTACCACCAACGGCAATCGGTTTATTCCCGTTGCGATGGAAAAGGGTGCGGCAGTGGTGGTCACCGCAACCAAGCCGGCGGAAAATGTGCCTTATATTTTGGTGGCATCCGACCGATTGGCTATGGCACAAATTGCCGCCAATTACTACGACCATCCTGCAAAGAAGCTGAAAATGGTGGGTGTTACCGGTACCAATGGCAAAACAACAGTCACCCTTTTGGTAAAGCACATTTTGGAAACGGTGCAGGGTGCGAAGGTGGGCCTGATCGGCACCATGGAA
The DNA here is from genome assembly GCA_017621795.1 of Oscillospiraceae bacterium. Taxonomy (GTDB): domain Bacteria; phylum Bacillota; class Clostridia; order Oscillospirales; family Oscillospiraceae; genus Faecousia. The sequence continues at coordinate 52,804 of JAGASJ010000003.1, forward strand.
AACCTGATCGGTGAGGAAGTCGTGCCTACAGAGCGTACCACGCCGGAGAGTCCTGAATTACAGGCGTTGTTTGCCCGTATGGTGGATGCAGGCTGCAGCTATGGGGTGATGGAGGTTTCTTCCCACGCCATTGCATTGGAACGGGTGGGCGGTGTGCACTACGATGTTGCCGCCTTTACCAACCTGACCGAGGACCATTTGGACTTCCACAAAACCATGGAAAACTACGGTGAAACGAAGGCAATGCTTTTTGCCCGTTCCCATAAGGCGGTATTGAATCAGGATGACAGTTGGTATTTTCTGATGGCATCTAAGGCCGCCTGTCCCGTTTTGACCACCGGCCTGTCTTCTGATGCGGGGCTGTACGCCACGGACCTGGAGCTGGTGGCCGACGGCATTCACTTTACTGCCCATTACGGACAGGAGCAGGCGTTTGTATATTTACCCATTCCCGGAAAATTCACGGTGTATAATGCGCTGACGGCGCTGGGTATTGCACTGGCACTGGATATTGACCTGCAGACAGCGGCGGCGGCACTGAAAACCGCCAAAGGTGTAAAGGGCAGGGTAGAGGTGGTGCCCACAGAGGGGAAAGACTACACGGTGCTGATCGACTATGCGCATACCCCCGACGGCCTGCAAAATGTGCTCAGCGCGGTAAAAGGCTTCTGTAAAGGCCGCCTGATCGCCGTGTTTGGCTGTGGCGGTGACCGTGATCCGATGAAACGGCCCATTATGGGCAGGATCGGTGCGGAAATTGCGGATATTGCAGTGATCACCTCCGATAACCCCCGCACAGAAAACCCCCACGCCATCATTGAGGAAATCCTGTCAGGTGTGGCTGACCGCAGTAATTGTGCGGTAATCGAAAACCGCATAGAAGCCATTCATTATGCTATGGACATTGCGCAAAAAGATGATATAATTGTATTGGCTGGTAAGGGCCATGAAACTTATCAGGAAATTTGCGGCGTAAAAAGCCACCTGGATGAGCGGGAGGAAGTCGCAAAGTATTTGTGAATCGAGGAAAATGTAATGGCTCAGATTACATTACAGCAGGCCGCCCTGTGGTGTGGTGGCCACGTTGCGGAAAAATATAGAAACGTCGCATTTGACGGTGCCCATTTTGATTCCAGAAAACTGCAAAAAGGGCAGCTGTTCGTTGCGTTGGTGGCGGCACGGGACGGTCACGATTTCATTCCCGCCGCTATTGAAAAGGGTGCGGCGGCAGTGCTCTGCAGCCGTATAACGGGGGATTATCCCGCCATCGTGGTGGAGGATACCCACATCGCCTTAGGGCAGATCGCCGCAGGCTATCTGAAGCAGATGGATGCCCAGATTATCGGCGTCACCGGTTCGGTGGGGAAAAGCACCACCAAAGAGATGATCGCATCCGTGGCGGCGACCACCTACAAGGTGTGTAAAACACCTGCAAACCACAATAACGATTTGGGTCTGCCTGCCGCAGTGCTGGCAATGGACGCAGATACCCGTGTTGTGGTGCTGGAAATGGGCATGAGCCATTTCGGAGAAATTGAATACCTGTCCCGGATTGCAAATCCCCGGCTGGGCGTGATCATCAACGTGGGCACGATGCACATTGAAAATTTAGGCTCACGGGAAGGGATCCTGCAGGCAAAGCTGGAAATTACCAAGGGAATGCCCCGAGACGGCAAGCTGTTTCTCTACGGAGATAATGACCTTTTGTGGAGCGTACGGGAGGAGCTGCCTGTAGAGAGCACTTATTTCGGCGTCTCCAACGAAAAATGCGACCTGCAGGCCTGTAATATACAGCAGCGCAGTGACGGCATCTGCTTTGATGTCCGTTATAGCGGCGGAGAATTTCCGGTGTATCTGCCCTTGGAGGGTGCCCATTATGTTTCTGATGCCATGGCGGCGATCAGCGTGGGACTGGAGCTGGGCATTTCTGTAGAGCACATTCAAAAAGGACTTGCCGCTTTTCAGAATATGGAAGGTCGGCAGGAGATTTTCGATTATCAGGGCATCACAGTGATCAAAGACTGCTATAATGCAGGCCCCGAATCCATGGCGGCGGCACTGCAGGTGCTGAAAAATCGCCCGGGGCGAAAAATCGCGGTGCTGGGTGATATGCTGGAGCTGGGGGCGCACAGCCGTCAGGCGCACTTTGAAACAGGTGTGATCGCGGCAAAATGCGCAGATGTGCTGATGTGCTATGGTCCGGAGTGCGTGGCAATGGCCGAAGGCGCGCTGAAAGGCGGTATGAAAAAGGAATTATTGTACCATTTTACAGATCGCGATTTACTGGCAGAAGCATTGCGGCAGCTTGCGGCGCCCGGGGACGTGATGCTGTTTAAAGGCTCTCGAGGAATGAAGATGGAGCTGGCACTGGAACAGTTTATGAAGAAAGAGAGTTAATTGGAGGATATACTTATGATGCGGATTATTTTAACAGGGGTCGCAGGCGGTGTGTTGTCCGGCGTGCTTGGCCTCATTCTGCTGCCGATCCTGCGGGCGCTGAAGGCAGGGCAGTCGGTGCATAAAATCGGCCCCACCTGGCATAACGTAAAAGCAGGCACACCGCTGATGGGTGGTCTGATGTTTATTGGTGCGGCAGTGATCTGCCTGCTGGTGAATCTCATCACCGTGCAGGACTATAAGGTATATTTAGTGCTGGGGCTTTCTCTGCTTTTTGGACTGGTGGGCTTTTTGGATGATTTCTTCAAGGTCAAGTTTAAAAGAGATCTGGGCCTGACAGCGATGCAGAAGATGCTTTTGCAGATGGCTGTTTCCGCCATCTACCTGTACATCCTGTATAAGATGGGCGTACAGCTGACAGCGCTTTATATTCCTTTTGTAAACACCTTTGTCCACATTCCTCTGCCCATCTACATTCTTTTTGCGATGTTTGTAATGGTGGGCACAGTAAACGCGGTCAATATCACCGACGGCGTGGACGGACTGTGCGCAACGGTCACACTGCCTGTAATGGTGTTTTTTGCGGCGGCGGCCATTGCTACCAAGCAGTTTGATTTGGCACTGTTTCCTGCCGCATTGGTGGGCGCACTGATTGCCTACCTGTTCTACAACTGGCATCCTGCCAAGGTGTTTATGGGGGATACCGGCTCACTGTTTTTGGGCGGTGCGGTGTGTGCGCTGGCGTTTGCACTGAATATGCCTCTGATATTGCTGCTGGTTGGGTTCGTGTATTTGGTGGAAGTGGTTTCTGACCTGATACAGTTTGCCTACTTCCGCGCCACCCACGGCAAGCGGTTTTTCAAGATGGCTCCCATCCACCATCACTTTGAAAAGTGCGGCTGGAAGGAGACGAAGATCGTTGTAGTATTCTCCGGCGTATCTGCTGTGATGTGCCTTTTGGCATGGCTGGCAGTTTCCGGACTTGTAAAATAAGGAGTTTTGTCGATGGCGGCAGGCAAAAGACTGCATGCCAAAGAGGACGGACGCATTTTCAATGTGCCTGACAGTGTAGATTACCCTTTTTTAATTCTGCTTTTATTGGTCTTGACGGTGGGGCTAACAATGCTTTATTCTGCAAGCTCCGCACAAAGTCTGTATAATACAGGCTATAAAACCTCCACATATTTCCTGAAAAGGCAGGCAGTCTGTGCACTGCTGGGATTGGGTGCAATGTGGCTTTTGAGCCGTGTGCCCTCGGATTTTTGGAATAAAGCGGCGTGGCCGCTGTACTTTTTGAGTATTGGCTTGCTGCTTTTGGTGCTGCTGTTTGGGCAGACGGTCAACGGCGCAAAGCGGTGGATCAATATTGGAGGACTGCAGTTTCAGCCTTCCGAGATCGCAAAATTTACGATGATTTTGCTTTTTGCCAAGCTGACAAGAGGTTACGGAGAGGATTCCAAAACCTTTCGCTATGGTGTTTTGGGCTTCGGTGGCGCACTGATGGGGATCCTGGTGCCTCTGGCACTGGAACGGCACCTGTCTGCCATTATGCTGATGGGTATGGTGGCGGTGGTGATGATGTTTGTGGCAGGCACACCGGGGAAATGGCTTTTGATGGGTGCCGGCATCGCGGTGGCCTTTATGGTGGTCTACGTAAGCGTTTTAGGCTACGCGGGGGACCGCATTACCGCCTGGTTTCATCCGGAAAACGACCCGGGGGATACAGGTTATCAGATCCTGCAGGCGCTTTACGCCATTGGATCCGGCGGGCTGTTTGGCCTGGGCTTTGGAATGAGCAGGCAAAAATATATGTATCTGCCGTTTCAGTATAACGACTATATCTTTGCAGTTGTATGCGAGGAATTGGGACTTGTAGGCGCATTGGCGATCATGGCGCTGTTTGGGCTGATGATCTACAGAGGCTATCAAATCGCACTGCACGCCAACGACCGTTTTTCCACCGTGTTGGCGGCAGGCCTGATTTCCCAGATCGGTGTACAGACATTTCTGAACATCGGTGTGGTAACCAATTTGCTGCCCTCTACCGGCGTAGCGCTTCCTTTTTTCTCCTACGGGGGCACGGCGCTGGCGGTAAATTTAGCGGAAATGGGCATCATATTAAGTATTTCCCGATATCGGAATCGGGCGGCAAGACAGGAGGACTTCCTATGAACGTGGTTTTTACCTGCGGCGGCACAGGGGGGCATATCAACCCTGCCATCGCAGTGGCAAATATATGGAAAGAACGGTATCCCGATGGACGTATTCTCTTTGTGGGAAGCGGCGATGATTTGGAACGGGAGCTGGTGAGCAAGGCAGGCTATGAGCTGGTAGGCGTTCCTGCCCACGGAATATGGCGTGGTAAAAGCCTGAAGGCCATAAGGGGCAATATTCGTGCTGTGCGCACCACTTTGAAGGGGATCCGTACCTGTAAAAAGCTTTTTAAAGAGTTTAAGCCCGATATTGTGGTGGGCACAGGCGGCTTTGCCAGCTTTCAGGCATTGCGTGCAGGCTATAGCTTGGGTATTCCCACCTGCGTGCACGAGAGCAATGCGATGCCCGGGCTGACCACCAAAATGGCGGCGAAATTTGTAGATAAGGTTTTGGTTTGCTTTCGCGAGAGCGTACAGCATTACCCCGATCAGAAAAAGGTGGAGATCGTGGGAATGCCTGTGCGTCGAGAGTTTATCTATACGAAGAAACAGGATGCGCGGCGGGAATTGGGCTTAGATCACCGTCCCGTGATTCTCTCTGCCTTTGGCTCTCAGGGCGCGAAGGTGATGAATGAAGCGATGGCGGAAATGTTCCGTATTGAGCAGGATCACGGTTTTCCCTTCCGCCACATTCACGCGGTCGGCTCCTATGGCTGGTCCTGGATGCCCGGGCTTGTGAAGGAAAAGGGCGTGGACGCAGAGTGTACCGATGCGATTTCCATGTATGAGTATATCCACAATATGCCCACCGTTATGGCGGCGGCAGATGTGGTGATCAGCCGCGCGGGTGCATCCACCTGCAACGAGATCGCCGCATCCGGTACGCCTTGTATATTGATCCCGTCACCCAATGTTACAGATAATCACCAGGAGAAAAATGCCCGTGCCTTGGAAAGAGGCGGCGGTGCAGTGGTGGTGCTGGAAAAAGACTGTACAGCACAGCGCCTCTATGAAGAAGTAAAGGCGATCGTAGAGCACCCGGAACGGGCACTGCAGATGCAAAAGGCACTGCAGAAGGAAGTGATCGTAGACTCTGCAGAACGGGTCTGCGGCATTATGGAAGGGCTTATAAAGCGAGGGTAAAAGATGAATACAAACGATAAAAGAAAAAGAGCCTCAAGCCGGAAAAAGTCCCGCCAGCGGGCACAGCAGGATGTGACTTATACACCGGGCAAAGCATTCAACCGTATGCAGCTGATGCTGCGGCTGTTGACGGTGGTGGCGGTGGTGCTGGCGCTGATGTTCTGCCTGTCCATTTTCTTTAAGGTGGATGCAGATGAAGAACACGGAAAGATCACGGTCTCCGGCAATGTGCGGTATGATGCCTGGGATGTGCGGGAAGCATCCGGCCTGAACGGGGGAGAGTACCTGCTGTCTTTAAATAAAGGCAGGATCGCCAAGCGCATTATGTCCGAGCTTCCTTATGTGGACAGTGTGCGCATTGGTATATCCTTGCCGGATACGGTGCATATATATATTACGGAAATAGACGTGGTATACAGCATTGAAGCCACAGACGGCACGTGGTGGCTGATGAGTGCTTCCGGGCAGATCGCCGCCCAGTGTCAGGCTGCCGAAGCGCAGGACTATACCGAGGTGGTAGGCGTGAAGATCGTTCCACCCACCCTGGGCGCACAGGCGGTAGCAGCGGAAGCGGAGACAGCCACCGATCCGGAAGGACAAACGGTTCCTGTTACCGTTTACGAACGGGAAAAGCTGGAAGCGGCATACTCCATTTTAGGCTGTTTGGAAGAAGAGGGCTTGATGGGCAAGGTGACCCAGGTGGATGTATCCAGTCTCTACGACCTTCAGATGTGGTGCGGAACGCGCTTTCAAATGCTTTTAGGAGATACGGGCCAAATGTCCGTAAAGGTCAATGCGCTGGCACAGGCGCTGGATCAGCTGCACGAATACAATCGGGGCATCCTGGATGCCAGCTTCACCCATTGGCCCGATGAAGTGGGATTTAGTGCCTTTTCTGGCTGACGAACCCAAAAAACTTGCAAAAATTTTGGAGAAAATCCAACTTTTCTATTGACCAAATCCACTTTTAGGGATAGAATATAAAAGTAAAACTTTAATAGACGCAGTGTGGCCGAGTGCCGCCTGCAAAACATACATAGGAGGATGGCGAAATGGCAGAGATGTTTCAAGACCGCGTAGTTAAGATCAAAGTAATTGGTGTTGGTGGCGCCGGCAACAATGTTATCAACCGTATGATTGATTCCGGTGTGGACGGTGTTGACTTCGTAGTGATCAATACCGATAAGCAGGATTTAAATAAGTCCGTATGTAAGAACAAGGTGCAGATCGGTGAGAAGCTCACCGGTGGTATGGGCGCAGGCTCCAAGCCCGAAGTGGGTCAGAAGTCCGCAGAGGAATCCCGTGCACAGATCGCAAAGATTCTGGAAGGCACCGATATGGTATTCATTACCGCAGGTATGGGCGGCGGCACCGGCACCGGCGCGGCTCCCATCGTCGCAGACCTGGCACACGAAGCAGGCATTCTGACTGTTGGCGTGGTTACCAAGCCCTTCAAGTTTGAGGGTGCAAACCGTATGCGTCAGGCAGAAAACGGCATTGCCGCCCTGTCTGAGAAGGTAGACTCTTTGGTGATCATCCCCAACGACCGCCTGAAGTACGTCACCGATCAGAAGATCACCTTCGCCAACGCCTTCGGCATTGCCGATGATGTGCTGAAGCAGGCCGTGACCTCCATCTCCGAGCTGGTAGGCGAGGCAGGCAACGTAGTGATCAATCTGGACTTTGCAGACGTTTCCGCTGTTATGAAGGACGCAGGCCGTGCGCACATGGGCGTTGGTACTGCTTCCGGCCGTGAGAAGGCAGAGCAGGCTGCATTGGCCGCTGTTGCAAGTCCCTTGCTGGAGACCTCTATTAACGGCGCTACCGGCGTGCTGGTGAATGTGACCGGTTCTTCCGAGCTGACCCTGGATGATGTAGAGACCGCTGCAGGCATTGTGCAGGAAGCTGCCAATCCCGACGCAAACATCATCTTCGGCGCTACCTGGGATGAGACCTTTGAGGATGAAATGCGTGTTACCGTTATTGCCACCGGTTTTGAGCAAAGACCTTCTGTCGAGGAAGCAAAGGCTGAAGAGACCAAGAAGACCGACAATACCGATATTGACGAGATTTTCAGCATCTTCAATCGCTAATTGTGCGTATATTGCATCCCGGACGACTTGTCCGGGATGCTTTTTTATGGAGAAAAGATTATGAACGCATATAAAGCGTTGGCCGCCAGCTACGACAGCCTGACTCAGGACGTAGATTATGACGGCGTTGTGGAATTTTATGAAACCTTACTGCGGCGGGAGGGTATAGCGCCCCGAAGTGCGGTGGACCTGGCCTGCGGCACCGGCTCTTTGACGGTGCGTTTGGCGCAGAAGGGCTACAAGGTGATGGGCGTGGACCTGTCCGAGGATATGCTGACGGTAGCCTCCCAAAAGGCTTGGGATATGGGACTGCAAATTCCCTTCGTTTGCCAGCCTTTGGAGAAGCTGTATCTGCCCCGGGGGGTGGACCTTGCGGTGTGCGGCCTGGATAGCATCGACTACATTACAGATCCCGCGTGCTGTAAAACGGCCATTGCACGTATTTACAGGGCTTTGAATCCCGGCGGTTGTTTTATTTTTGACGTGAACACACCGGAAAAGCTTCGCGCCATGGATGCGCAGGTATTTTTGGACGAGAATGAGGATACCTTCTGTGTATGGCGTGGGGAATTTGATGATAGGACCAATATCTGCTCCTACGGTATGGATTTATTTCGGCGGCAGGGAAAAATATGGCGCAGAAGCTTTGAGGAGCATCAGGAGTATGCGTATTCCGCCGAGCAGTTAGTGGGATACCTGAAAGAGGCGGGCTTTACGAGAACCGAAGTGTTTGGTGACCGCCGGTTAGAACCGCCTGCAGAGGGCGAACAGCGAATTTATATAAAGGCCAGAAAGGGAATTGTAAAATGAAGGACTATCTTGTGCGTGGGATGAGTATGGACGGCTTTGTAAAGGCTGTTGCAATTCGCTCAACGCAAATGGTGCGCAGAGGCGCACAGATTCATCAGACCACGGCCAATGCCACCGCGGCGTTTGGCAGAGCACTGACTGCCTGCTCGATGATGGGCAATATGCAAAAGGTAGAAAACGGGTCTATGACACTGCAAATTAAGGGCGGTGGCCCGATCGGCAGCATCGTGTGCGTGTCGGACGCAACCGGTAACGTCCGCGGCTATGTGTATGAGCCGAATGTACCGCTGGTGGAGAAGTACCCGGGCAAGCTGGATGTGGGTGCAACCGTGGGCACAGACGGCACATTGACGGTGATTCGGGACTTGCAGATGAAAGAGCCCTATGTAGGCTCTGTGGAGCTGGTATCCGGTGAGATCGGCGATGATGTGACCGCCTATTTTGCCCAAAGCGAGCAGACGCCAACTGCCTGCGCGTTGGGGGTACTGGTGGATGTGGATCAGAGCGTGAAGGTGGCAGGCGGCTATATTTTGCAGCTTTTACCGGGCGCACCGGAGGAGACCATTGACGCACTGGAAAAGGGCATCAAGCGGGCAGGCGCGGTGACGGCGATGTTGGAGCAGGGGATGACCCCCGAGGATATTTTAGGGCAGGTCTGCGGCGATTTGGGCATTGTATTTATGGAGACAACAGAGGTTTCTTATAAATGCTATTGTGACAGAAGCCGGGTGACAAGCGCCCTTTTAAGCCTGGGCAAAAAGGAACTGACAGAAATTTACGAGGAGGGCAAAACCTTCCCGGTGGAGTGCCAGTTCTGCGATACAGTGTATGAATACACCCCTGAGGATATCGCACAGCTTGTTGATACGCTGTAAAACACAGCTGTAAATCCCTGAAAACCCCGATATTTTCGGGGTTTTCAGAGTGAAATATTTTTGCAAAAAAAGTAATAAAAGCTCTTGACAAAGCACCATATTCTGTGTATAATAATCCACGTCGCTGAGGTTTGAACTGCCTGAGCGAAACGGTATGGGAGCATAGCTCAGCTGGGAGAGCACATGCCTTACAAGCATGGGGTCACAGGTTCGAGCCCTGTTGTTCCCACCATATTTGGCCCGGTGGTGCAGTCGGTTAGCACGCCAGCCTGTCACGCTGGAGGTCGACGGTTCGAGTCCGTTCCGGGTCGCCAAAAAAGCATCTGAGCAGAGCGCAATGCTCTGCTCGATATGCCTCTGTAGCTCAGTCGGTAGAGCAGTGGACTGAAAATCCACGTGTCGTTGGTTCGATTCCGACCGGAGGCACCACGGTTCCAATAGGAACCGAGATGCGGGTGTAGCTCATCCGGTAGAGCGCCACCTTGCCAAGGTGGAGGTAGCGAGTTCGAGCCTCGTCACCCGCTCCAAAAAGAATTAGGAACGCAGCGCGTTCCTAATTTTCATATGGTACCGTGGCCAAGTGGTAAGGCAAGAGTCTGCAAAACTCTCATTCCCCAGTTCAAATCTGGGCGGTACCTCCAGAAAACAAAGAGCACTGCGAAAGCAGTGCTTTTTGTTTTCAACGAAATAAATCCCTTGCGGGATTTGTGAAATTGCCTTCGGCAGTGAAATATTGCTTCGCAATGTGAAATGCCTGCGGGCGTGAGTGGATTTATTTCATTTCACTTGATGCGCGAGCATCAAATTTCACAATTCGCAAAGCAAATTATTTCATATTTGCCGCAAGGCAAATATTTCACTAAAATAAAAGCTTTTTAAATGAGTTCATTTTTGGGTGTACATCCCCGTATATATGAAAATCGACAACCTTCTTTTGAAGGCTGTCGATTTTTTGTATTCATCGAGAGAATTTGCAATCCGTTCTTTTATGTGTCTTCATTACCAATATACTGCATAATGTCTTCCACATTACATTTTAATATTTTGCAGAACGTGTCAATTGTATGGGTACTAACACTTTCGTTTCTCTTCAGTCGTGTGAGCTGCCCCGGACTGATATTATATTTTTTTATAAGCGCGTACTGTGTAATGCCTTTTTTCTTCATAGTTAGCCATAATTTATCATAGGAAATCATTTTTTCAATCCTCCCTATTGACATAGTAACCGAACTCGGTGTACAATAATATTAACCAATATCGGTTATTACAAAACGTTAGGAGTTGATATATTGAATAGCAATATTTTGTTGTTGTCTGAAGACGGGGAAGAACGGAAGGATCAGCAAAGTGGGGCAACACCATTACCCTCAAAAACGGGTTACGATACGGCACTTTGTGTTGCGTCGTTTATTCTTTCTGTTATTTTGCTTGTTTTGTTCTTCTCTGCGGCAAATGCAGTAAAAACCGGCGGGTCAGAAATTATGAGTATTGAGTCTGTTGGGGGCAGAACCCTGGAAGAAGCATATTATCACGGCTTAGGTTACGTTTATGACGGTTACTGCGCTGCGATAAGAGCAATCGGACTTTTCTGCTCTTCAATACTTTTTCTTTTTGGCATTTCTAAGTTAAAAAGCCTTAAGCAGCAATACTGACGGTAAATTATACTTTATGAATGATCAATAAAGCAGATCAGATTAAAACAGATTATAAAAGGAGAAATTATGAAAACGACAAGTAAAGCTTTAGTAATTATTTTGTGTGCAATTATACTGATCCTTACAGTTGGTTGCCAAAAGGAAGAACGTACCAGCCTTTTGCCTTTTGGTCTTGAGCTGGGCGATGATTATGAGATGGTCAAAGATACAATCGATATTGGAGAGCTCAGGGACTCAAGCGCAAATGACGGTTATCTTTCTCATCTGATGGATATTTCCGATGAAAAAGAAATAGCGGAGATTTTAGGGACGAATGAAGGCATAAGCGATGTTGCGATTGCCTTGGCATTCAACGCAGATAAGAAATTATATGAGTTCTACTGCCTTTTTACGGTTGAAAACGAGAAACTGGAAGAGACCAATAACATAATCAGAGAGCGATACAATCAGGTTGCAGGGGAAGAGGAAAAAGACCCCCAAGGTATAGCGTTGTGGATCAACGACCAATACTCCATTGATTATTTCTGCAACAACAGATACGAAGTAGTTATAGGCGAAGATGCGTCCTGTGCGATTTGCATACATAGTTTTGAGCTGGATTTTGAGTGATCAGAGCGCAGGCAGTGTGCTGCTTTGAAGACAAAGTATATAATGTCCGTCGTTTGCATTATCCTGTGATATTCAAAAAATCGACAACCTTTTTGAAGGCTGTCGATTTTTTAATCCATATTTTAAGTATTACCGGTTGCAGGCAATGCGCTTTTTGCCCTTGATTTTGAAAAACTTTTTCATATAAAGCAAAAGGAAGAATCCTAAAATGGGGAAGATGGCGGTGATCAGCATACCGATCTTAAAGCCCACCTGCTCTGGTGACATTCCCAGGCTGCTGCCTACCGTCTGCGCCCAGGGCGTAATGGCGATTTCGTCCACCACGACGCCCATAGCCTGGGGCGCAAAGGACGCGCCGAAGTCACCGCCTGCGGCCATCAGGGCGTATGCGGCCACACCAACCGCCGGGACGTTTTCTTCCATCAAAATCAGTGTTCCCGGCCATAGCATTGCGGTACAAATGCCTGATAGTACGCACCCGGCAAGAGATAAAACCCCATTGGTGGAAAATGCGGCCAGGGCGTAACAGGCCACCGAGCCCAGCATGCTGAGCATTAAAACACGGGAAATGTTCCTGCCGAATTTGGCGTAAGCGGTTCTTGTAAGGGCGAGCAGTGCGGCAAACAGACACATCCCAAAGATATCGCCCCACATTTTAGGTAAACGCAGTGCGTTTTCGGCATAAACGGAGATCCAGTTGGCCATAGTATTTTCGGCGCAGGCGCCAAGGAAGATACAGATCATACAAAGCGCAATGCCTTTTGTTCTGCGCTTGGACTGCAGTGCCTTATTTTCACTTTCCTGCATATTCATATCAGGCAGCTTGGAAATGTGAAGCAAAACCGATGCGATTACAGGGAGGGATGCCCAAAAGAGTGTAAGATACATCCAGTACCGGTCCCCCACAAAGTGGAGAAACAGGGTGCTGATGATCACAACGCCCACAACGCCGTAGCCGTAAAGGGAGTGGAGGGTGCTCATATCCTTATCGGGGGTGTTGGAGGGCAGGGCGGCCACCGTGGGACTTACCAAAACCTCGCACAGTCCGGCGGCAACGGAAAAGATGATCGTGCCGCATACCAGGCCGATATATGCGTACTGCGGGAAAAGTGTGGGGATCAATGCGTAAACGCACAGACCTGTGGAAGTGAGCAGGGGCATGATCCGTATGGTTTTGTGAATGTTAAAGTGCTTGCTGAAAAAACTGAAGATCAGGTCGATTCCCAGCTGCGTACAGAAATTGATCAGCACAAGTGTACCCAGAAGTGTATAGGAAATGCCGTATAACTGTCTGAAGGTGGCAAACAAAAGGGGCGGCAGGCTAAATACCGAGGACATAGCAAGGTATGTAAAATAGCAAGCCCGCTTCGTTTGCCGGGCGTGTAGTGTGTCCATATAAAGACTCCTTTTGATATATAGTGGAGACTAAAAAGCAACGCGATCCTGAGACAGCGTTGCTTTCAGTTGGTCAGTTTACGATTTCCAATAAGTACCGGGCGATTTGCAGCGCGCAGTCATCGGAGGGGTTGCCTTTTCCGTTTTTACCGGCTAAGTTTTCCGATTCAGGGCTAAAGAACAGGTAACAAATTTCGCTTCCTTCATAAAAGGAGGAAAAACGGTTATTTAGCTGCCCGTCACAGATCACAAGACCGTACGGATGGTCGCCGGCTTCTGTGGACTCGGTGTAAAACGGCAGGAAAGAGAAGGTATCCTGCAGAGCCTGGGGAATGGTACGGAAAAGGACCTGACCGGTGTTTTCAAGGCACTGGCTTTGAGTTATAATGATGATGTCGTAACGGTAGATCTGGGGGTGCATAAATTCAAAATAGCCCCTATTTCCGGGAGCGGCCTGACTGATCGAAATACTCTGAAGCTTCTGGTCAGTCAGCTCCGGGAGCACCCGTTCCACCTCTTGCTGCACACTGACGGTATCCAGCCCTTCGCCTACAAATAAGATGCTGAGCTTTTCGTTGGGAGCAGGCTTTTTCAGAATGCTGAAAACCGAGGTCCAAAGCACAATGGGTATAACAATGGCGGCCAAGTATTTCCCCCAGTGAAACTGAAGATGGTTTTTCATTGTGCCACCTCCAAAATGATATTGCTTGTAATGGTAAAGGTGTAGGCGGTGTTTTCCTCCAATTGCAGTGTGTCCACAGGGAGAAACAGCGTGCGATTATGGACGGACACCTTCAGACAGGTGATGCCCATATATCGGGTAGATACTTCTGAAATGGCGCAGACCGTTCCGGAAAGGCTGGTTTTGTGTCGGGAAAAAAGGTTATAGAGCCGTTTCTGCGGAACGATCCTTCTGTAGATATAGGAGATGGCAAAAAACCCAAAAAGAATATCGGTCAAAATATTGCACCATAGCATAATGCTGTGGTTTTGATCTGTTCTAAAGAAAATGCACAGGGCGTTGAGCGCAATGGTCAATATCCCCAGGGCGACGCATAAGAGTATGCGCTTCGTCAGCATTTTTTTGTATGTACGGGGCGTTGTGCCCAAAATAGATCCTGTCATAATGTATCTTCTCTCAAGGTGTGCATTAACTCAATAGGTGTTCCCAGCTGGGAAACTTTTCCGTCCTTTAAAACCAGGATGCGATCCGCGACAGAAAACGCCTCACCTAAATCGTGGGTGACCAGGATCATGGTCGGACGGAATTCCCGATGCAGTTTTTTCAGCAGCTGCCGCATTTCCATACGCAGCTGTGGGTCAATATTGGAGAAAGGCTCGTCCAGCAGGAAGAGCGTGGGATTTTTAATGAATGCGCGGGCAATGGCAACACGTTGCTGCTGACCGCCGGAGAGATGCTTGGGCTTGCGGGTCAGCAAATAGGGGATCTCCAGTGTCTGCGCAATGGATTTGACCCGTCGGTCCACTTCCGGCTGCGGGGTGTGAATGGCGCGCAGAGGAAAGGCGATGTTCTCGTAAACGGTCAAGTGGGGATAAAGGGCATTCTCCTGCCGAATGTAGCCGATATTGGCACTTTTCAGGTCAAAGCATTCAGAATCCACATCATCAATAAGCAGCCGCCCCTGCGTGTATTCACACTGACCGAGAATGCACCGCAGCAGGGTGGTTTTGCCGCTGCCGGAGGCGCCGGTCACTGCCAAGAGCTCACCGTCCGGAATGGTAAGGGAGATGCCGTCCAGAGCACAGAAAAATTCATTTTTATTTTTGTAGTAACAGGAAAAATCGTCAAATTGAATCATTATACTTGTCCTTATTTACAGCAATCACTTTTTATAGCAAACAAATGCCCCTAAGTACCCTTTTTATACCACGAGGTCGGACCTTTGTCAACACAAAGCGGAGGCGGATTCTGCCATATAAAGGAGGAATAAGCATTGAAATTTTTGAATCCGTGTGATACCATAGATTCTGTAAAATCCCGTTTAAAAAGGGGTTAAAATGCCAACATATCAAGGAGTGCTTCCAATGAAGAAATTACACTTAATCTGCAATTCCCATATTGACCCGGTGTGGATGTGGGATTGGGAAGAAGGGCTTGGCACAGCCATTTCCACCTTTTATCAGGCGGCAGAATTTTGTGATGAATACGACTATATATTCTGCCATAATGAATCCATTTTGTATGAGTTTATTCAGGAGCACGACCCTGTACTTTTTGCGCGCATCCAAAAGCTTGTGGCAGAGGGAAAGTGGCATATTATGGGCGGCTGGTATCTGCAGCCCGATTGCAATATGCCATCCGGCGAGGCATTTGTCCGTCAGATCAAGCTGGGACGGGAGTATTTTCAGGAGCAATTCGGAAAGCGCCCCACAGTAGCCATCAATTTCGACAGCTTCGGTCACAGTGTGGGCTTGCCGCAGATCCTTGTAAAGTGCGGCTTTATGGGCAGTATTATTTGCCGTCCCATGCCCAACCTGATCGACCTGCCGGGGGATGTGTTCACCTGGGTGGGTAAGGATGGCAGTAAAGTAAAGGTCTTCCGTTCCCACAGCGACAGCCTTTATACCACCAGCTACGGAAACGCGGTGCGGGACATCCAGGAAAAAGCATCCCGCTTTGGGGAGGATGAGATCGGCGCGGCGCTGTGGGGCGTGGGCAACCACGGCGGCAATCCCTCCCGTAAGGACTTCGGGGATTTGGCAGAATATATGAAGCAGGTGGATTTTCCGGTGGTACACAGTACACCGGAGGCATTTATGGAGGAGGTACCCTCCAAAGGAGAGTACCATCAGTCCTTGCCCTGCCTGCTGGGCGCGTATACCTCGATGAACACCATTAAGCAAAAGCACATTGAGCTGGAAAATAAGCTGTTTTCCACAGAAAAGCTGTGTGCACTGGCAAAGCTGAACGGCCTGTATACCTGGAACAAGGACGCATTCCAAAAGGCAGAGAAGGCACTCTCATCCATTGCTTTCCACGATATTCTCAGCGGCACCTGTGGCCCGGACGGTGAAAAAAGCGCATTGCGCAAAGCCGATTGTGCCCTGGAGCTGCTTAATGAGGAGTTTAATAAGGCGTTCTTCTCCATCTGCTCACAGCAGTTAAAGGCCGGAAACGGCGAATTCCCCATATTCGTGTATAATCCCATGCCCTACAAGCGCAAAACAGTCTGCGAAGTGGAATTTCTGTCCACCAAGACCATCTTTGACGTGGATGCGCAGGAAAACATCGTCACAGTGCGTAAGGATGGGGAAATCGTACCCTCCCAGTGTGTGCACGAGCTGACCAACATCAATTACGACAGAAGAAAGCGCATTGCCTTTTTGGGCGAATTGGAGCCGCTGAGCGTGACCCGTTTTGATATCACCATTGCCCAGCGGGACAAGGTGAAATTTGTGGACGGCCTGCAGGATGACATTGTGGTGCACGATGCTTATAAAACCGTCCGCATCGGCAGAAAAACCGGTCTTTTGGAGAGCTTTGTGGTAGATGGCAAGGAGCTTCTTGCCGGCGGCGGCTTTGCCCCTGTGATGTTTGACGATGTTGCCGACCCCTGGGGCTTTGACATTGAACGTTTGGGTTCTAAGCCTGTTCCTTTTGCCCTGTCCGGGTGCAATGGCGGCTCTTTTGACAGCCTGAAAAGTGTGCGCATCATCGAGCAGGGAGACGTGGTCACCACGGTGGAAAGCCTGTTTGAGCTGGGCCACAGCACGGTGCGCGTGTGCTACAAGCTGTATAAAGACGTGCCGGAGATCGATGTGGACCTGGACGTGATTTGGGATGAGCGCCTGAAGGCCCTGAAGGTAAAATTGCCCATCGCCCTAAGCGGTGACTTCGTGGGGCAGATCGCCTTTGCAACAGACAGCTTCCCCAAAAACGGCACAGAGGTGATCGCCCAGCGTTTTGTAGCCATTGAGGACGGGGAAAATGCCTTGGCACTGTATAATAACTGCACCTACGGCTTTAGCTGTGACGGGCAGGACCTGTACGCTACATTGCTCCGTGGTGTTGCCTATTGCGCCCATCCCATCGGCGAGAATCCGCTGATCGACGACGACCGCTATATTCAAGGCGTGGAAGAGGGCAGACATCACTTTGGCTTCCGCCTGTCCTACGACAAGATGGCAGAGCTGGAAAACCGCGCGGCAGAGTTTAACCAAATGCCCTATACCCTGAATTACTTCCCCCACGGCACGAAGCACTGGGCACAGGCCATCGACAGCCGTCTGACCGTTTCCGAAAAGGCGCTTTCTTTGGTGGCTTTCTACGCACAGGGAGAGGATTATATTTTGCGGGTGCTGAACAATCAGAGTAAGCCTGCCTGCGGAACGATTACCCTGGGTGAAGACAGCCGCAGCTTTGACTTTGGCGCATACGAAGCAAAGACCCTGCGCTATCACAATGGCACACTGACGGAAGAAGCGTATATGTGCTGAAAGCTTCCTATAAAATGATTGCGGGTGAAAACGATGAATCCATATTCCAGAACAGAATTTTTGCTGGGGAAAGCGGCAATGGAAAAACTGAAAAATGCCCGCGTTGCGGTCTTTGGATTAGGCGGCGTAGGTGGCTACGCAGTAGAGGCGTTGGCGCGCAGTGGGGTAGGGCACCTGGTGCTTGTAGACCACGATACGGTCAGCCTGACCAATCTCAATCGGCAGATCTTAGCCACCCGTGCCACGCTGGGAATGAAAAAAGCCATAGCGGCAAAAGAACGGGTGCACGCCATCGACCCTTCCATCGAAGTGGAGGCGCTGGATACCTTTTTTCTGCCGGATACGGCCCACCTGTTTGATTTTGGCGGATATGATTATGTGATTGACGCCATCGACACTGTTACGGGAAAACTGGCGCTGGTGGAGCAGGCAAAGGCGGCAGGCACACCCATTATTTCCGCGATGGGTGCAGGCAACAAGCTGGATGCGACCGCGTTTCGGGTGGCAGATATTTATGCAACCGCGGCTTGTCCGCTGGCACGCATTATGCGCAAGGAGTGCCGCAAGCGGGGCATAGAAAGTCTGAAGGTGGTCTATTCAGAGGAAGAGCCCATCTCCTGCACACTGCCCCCGGATGACCCTGCGTGGGCAGAGCTGCCTGAGGGACGCAATGCCCTTCCCGGCTCCTGTGCCTTCGTGCCCTCTGTAATGGGGCTGATCATTGCGGGAGAGGTTATTAAAGACCTGACAAAATAAGAAAAACGCACCGATTCGCCGTGAATCGGTGCGTTTTGGTGTTTATTTATTGAACATTGGGGTGGAGAGATAGCGCTCACCGGTATCCGGCAGCAGCACCACAATACATTTTCCCTTATTTTCCGGCCTTTTCGCAATTTCCTGGGCGGCATAGAGTGCAGCGCCGGAGGAAATGCCCACCAAAAGCCCCTCTCTGCGGCCCAATTCCCGGGCGGCAGTGTAGGCCTGTTGTTCCTTCACAGGGAACACTTCGTCGATCAGATCTTGATTCAGAAGCGCGGGAATGAAGTTTGCGCCAATGCCCATCAGTCCGTGACCGGCGGCAGTACCACCGCTGAGCAGGGGCGAGGCGGCAGGCTCTACGGCGATAATGCGCACATCGGGATTTTGCCGTTTCAGATGGGTGCCAACACCGGTCAGTGTGCCGCCGGTACCTACACCTGCCACAAAAATATCCACAACGCCGCCGGTAGCATCCCATATTTCGGGACCGGTGGTTTTTTCGTGCGCCAGGGCGTTGGCGGGGTTTTCAAACTGGCCGGGAATAAAGCTGTGGGGGTGTTCCTCTGCCAGGGCGTTGGCCTTTTCAATGGCACCCTTCATACCCAGCTCACCGGGAGTTAGTACCAATTCCGCACCGTAAGCCTTCATCAGCTTTTGCCGTTCCACGCTCATCGAATCGGGCATTACAATGATGGTACGGTAACCGCGGGATGCGGCAATGCAGGCAAGACCAATGCCGGTATTGCCGGATGTGGGCTCGATGATCACAGAGCCTTCCTGAATCAGGCCCTTCTTCTCCGCCTCGTTGATCATATACAGGGCGGCACGGTCCTTCACAGAGCCGCCGGGATTAAAAAGCTCCAGCTTTGCCATCAGCGCCGCCTGCAAGTTTAAAGCCTTTTCGGTAGCGTGTAGCCGCAGCAGGGGGGTACCCCCTACCAATTCATCAATACTGTTGTAAACTTCTGCCATAAAAAACCGCCTCCTGTATTTTATTATAAGTATTTGATTCTGCGCGGTCAAGGGAAATCGTTGACTTAGGCACTGATTTGTGGTATAAAATATCAAAAAGGGAGGGAAAACTATGCAGCCTATAGAAGAGCGAATTGAATCGGTGGTAGACCGCATTTTGGAGGACTATGGCAAGCAGCGGGATATTGACCGTCTGGAGTCCTTTCGCAGTCCGGATAAGGATGTGATTATCGACATTATTGAGAAGCTGCGGCGCATTATTTTCCCCGGCTATTTTTTGGATAAGGGCTACCGCTTTTATAACCAAAAGAACAATCTCAGTATGCTCATTGAGGATGTGGTTTATCACCTGACCAAACAGGTGCGCCTTGTATTTGAGAGCAAGGGGCAGTCCCGCGAGGAGGCCAATGAAGCGGCTCAGGAGCTGTGCCTGCAGTTTTTTGATAGACTGCCGGAGATCCGTGCCTACGTGCAGACCGACCTGCAGGCGGCCTATGACGGCGACCCTGCCGCCTCCGATATGGCAGAGATCATCTATTCCTACCCCGGCCTGTTTGCCATCACCGTGTTCCGACTGGCGCACGCGCTTTTTGAGCTGGGTGTACCTATGATACCCCGTATTATGACGGAATATGCCCACGGCGCAACGGGTATTGATATTCACCCCGGTGCCACCATTGGCAAGTACTTCTTCATCGACCACGGCACAGGCATCGTCATTGGCGAGACCACGGTGATCGGTGAGAATGTGAAGATCTATCAGGGTGTAACATTGGGCGCACTGTCTACCCGTGGCGGTCAGAGCCTGCACGGCGTAAAGCGGCACCCCACCATTGAAGATAACGTTACAATTTATGCCGGCGCGTCCATCTTAGGCGGTGAGACGGTCATCGGTGCCAATTCCGTGATCAGCTCCAATGTATTTGTCACCGAATCTGTTGCACCGGGCACAGCGGTGCGCAATAAAAAGCAGGAATTGCAGTTTAAAGTGCGTAAATCCAAATAAAGCGAGGGTGTCTCATTTATTTTGAGACACCCTCATTTTGTTATGTCAGTTCCGCAATATGCTTTGCGATGCTGCACTCTTTTATGTAGGGGCAGCAGGGATAATCGCAGTCTACCTCGGTCAGGTTCCGGTCCTCGGTGACAACGCAAACCATTCTGCTGTGATCCAAATTGCGGCAGTAGCCGCTTAAAAAAAGCTCTTGTTCCATATTACTTCGTCACACAAAAGCCCATGGGGCCAAGCTGGAGCCAATCCGGAGCAACGGTGCGCAGCCCTTGCCCGTATAGCATTGTTGCGGCGGGAATCTCCCAGGAGACGTCCCCGCGGTTTACGTACACCGTCAGCACCTCGTCCCCGTAGCGGCGTTTGAAGCACAGCCGTCCTTCTGTAGCGCAGAAAAATTCAGTCTCTCCCAAACGCAGGGCAGGGTAGAGCTTGCGAAGCTGTCCCAGCTGACGGTAGTGCCGCAGAAGCAGGGCGTTTTCTTTGCCCCAGGGGTAGGTGCGGCGGTTAAAGGGATCTGCATAGCCCTCCATACCGGCCTCGTCCCCGTAGTAGAGGGCAGGACAGCCGGGGAGCATATATTGCAGAAAGGATGCACAGTGCAGACGGCTCAAAGCCAGTGTTTTTTGGGAAGCGGTGAGACGGCGGGCAGCTTTTTCGGCACGACTGCCGTCAAAGTCATCCACCAGTGCGGTTAAAATACGGGGGGTGTCGTGGGTGCCCAGCAGATTCATATTGCAGAAAAGCACCTGCTGGGGATAGTTTTCCATAACAGAAAGCACACGACTGCGCAGTGCGCCGCCATCATCTGTACCTCTGATGTAGTTTAAGATGGCGGTGCGGAAGGGGTAGTTCATCACACTGTCCAGTGTGCCGTCGGTAAAGTAGCGGCGGCGAATACCGTAGGCGTCCTTGTTGGAGGCGTCCTCCCATACTTCGCCGATGAGCAGGGCATCGGGGCGAAGCTTCCGCAGATGTTTTTTCAGAATGTCCATAAACTCGTTGGGCAGTTCGTCTGCCACATCCAGGCGGAAGCCGTCACAGCCTAAGCTGAGCCAGTGGGCGATCACAGAATCTTCACCTGTGATGATGTATTCAATGAAAGCGGGATCTAACTTATTTACAGTGGGCAGGGTGTCAAAATTCCACCAGCTTACATATTCGTTGGGCCAGTTTTTAAACTGATACCAGCTGTAGTAGGGGGAGGATTGACTGTTGTGTGCGCCAATGCCTGTAAAGTGCTTGTACTTATTAAAATACAGGCTGTCTGCACCGGTGTGGGAAAAAACGCCGTCTAAGATCACCTTGATCCCCAGCTTGTGGGCCTCTCGGCACATTTGGGCAAAATCTTCCTCGGTGCCCAGCATGGGGTCAGGGGTCTTGTAGTCACCGGTATCGTAGCGGTGAGAGGAAAAGCTCTTGCAAATGGGGTTGAGATAAAGAATGCCGGTACCCAGGGAGGCGATGTAGGGCAGCTTTTCCGTGATGCCCTTAAAATTGCCGCCGAAAAAGTCGTTATTGAGGATGAGCCCCTCCTCGTTGGGCTTCCAGTCCACTTCCTCGTTCCATTTTTGGTGGACGGAATAAGGAGGAAGCTTTCCGGTCAGATCGCAGTCACCGCATTTGCGGAAGCGGTCGGGAAAGACCTGATAGATCACCGCACCCTTTGCCCAATCCGGTACGGTAAAATCCTTGGGAGTGCAGGTCAGCTGCCAGGAGTCACCGGCCTCCATATTGGTATCGTCACCGTATTTAAACAGACGGAAAGAACCGTCCTTTTTGAAGATCACGAAGTGATAAAAATAAAGACCTGCGGAAAGGGTGAAGCTGCCGCTGTAGATGTCGTAAGCGCCCCGTTGCTCCTGCTTGGTGAGGCACGCCTCCACAGGCGTGTTGCACCTGTCGGGGTAGAGCATACACAGAACACGGGTAGCGCCCACGGCGGTGGGGACGTGGATGCGCAGGGTACAGCTTTGGCCCTCTGAAATTGTGCCAAAAGGCTCTTTGTATAAGGTCTTTTTGGAATCGAATAAGATACGCATAAAAACGCTCCTGAATACTGCCCAAAGAAACTGCAGTAGTAATAGATGTATATTATCATAAACAGCCCTGATTGTGCAATATAAAAAAGAAAGATAAAAGAAAATCTTGACAGAACGGAAGGGGAATGATATAATGCCCTGGTGATGGAGTGCAGCGACTGCAACCTTGGGCCCTTAGCTCAGTTGGTTAGAGCTGGCGGCTCATAACCGCTTGGTCGGGGGTTCGAGTCCCTCAGGGCCCACCATTCAAAATAAGGCATCTGCCTTTATATATAGGGGTATAGCTCAATTGGTAGAGCGGCGGTCTCCAAAACCGTAGGCTCTGGGTTCAAGTCCTTGTGCCCCTGCCAAGAAACAGTCAGTAAATCTTACGATTACTGACTGTTTTCTTTTGTTTTCCGAACTTTTTGAGCAGATTTGTTTTGAAAACGGGCACAGGGAAACGAGTTTCCCCTTATTTTCCCCTTATTGAGCTTTTTCAGAACTTAATTGTTCGTAGAATTTTTGCATCCGATTTGCGCTGTCCTGGCGCATCTTTTGGGTCACGTGGCCGTACACATCCAGAGTGAATTGGGCGGTTGCGTGACCTAAATTTGCCTGCACCGTTTTGATGTCATCGCCGGCATACAAAGAGGAAACAGCAAAGCTGTGGCGCAGATCGTGGAAACGGGCATCATCAGAAATACCGGCTCTTTGAGAAATCTTTTTGAAATGCTTGACCACCGTGCGGCGGACAAGATATTTCCCCAAAGCATCGGTGAACACCAAACCAAACTGGTTGTCCCACATTTCTCTGGCCTGCTCTTGTTCCTTCTGTTGCCGCTCCATCTGATTGCGGAGGGCGTCCATAACGATGGGCGCAGGAAGGATGGTGCGGTTCTTACCACTTTTGGGTGTCTCCAAAAAGTAGTTGCCATCTTTGCACTGCAGTTGTTGTTTGACGGTGATGATCCCGGTTTGGAAATCCACACACTCCCAAGCCAGACCCAACAATTCACCTTGGCGCATGCCGGTGAACATAGCCACGATGAACAGATTGCAGTAATCGTCCTGTTCTGCCTCTTTCAGCAGCCGGGCGATTTCTTCCGGCTCTAAGGGTTTAATCTCCGGTTTAGTGACCTTTGGCAGTTTGCAAGCATCAGCAGGGTTGCGAGAAATATAATCGCAGGCAATTGCTTGCTGCAGGGCACAGTGCAGGATGCCGTGCACATTCTTGACCGTCTTGGGGGATAACCCGGAGGCAATCAGAGAGTTGTAAAACCGCTGGATGGTGTGGGTGTCCAGTGCTTCCAGTCTGGCTGCCCCCAAAGCAGGTTTCAAATGCTTTTGCACCTGCTTGTTGTAGTTGTGCTTGGTCAGGGGTTTTACACTGTTCAGATACTCAGCAACCCAAATGTCCAACCATTGGGCAACGGTCATCTTGCAGGGCGCTTTGTAAGTGCCTGCGTCGATGGCGGCCACGGCGGCTTTCAGCTTTTGTGCAACGACCTTTTTGGATTTGTCGGTGATGCTGTGTTGGATTTGCTTTCCGGTCCTGGGGTCAAAACCTTCGGTGTATCTGGCTTCGTAGTAGGTATACTCTTTGCCTTTTACTACCTTGGTGACTTTACGAATGGATCCCATACCGGAAGTGGTTCTTTTGCTTTGCGGCATAAATATTACTCCTTTCGTTGCCGCATAGCAGGTACATCAATATTATACCATAAATGCGGCTTATCCGCAATGAAATTAGTTCTTTTTCAGGTAGTCAACTACTGCATTTATGGGGATGCGGTAGCTTCTACCGGTGCGAACACTGTGGATCTGTCCGGAGCGCACTAAGGCATATGCCGTGTTGTGGCTGATTCGCAGAATATCCTCCAGGTCTTTCACAGAAAGGACCGGGGGATATTTTTGCAGTTTCTCTTGTAGGGTCATACTACATCCTCCTTGCCGTGTGTAACAGCAAGGAGGCAGTCTCTGCGGCTTCATAAATGATTAATACGATTCTATCCGTCATAGATAGTTACCTCCTAAATTTCGTTGCCTCCGTTTCTGCCGGAGGCGGGCAATCTAAAATTCATCATAATATTCTCCTTACGGGCGGTGACGGGTGCCACCGCCCTTGTTTCTTGGTCCCTGGTATTTCCTTATATATCAGTCCCACATATTTGGGGACGTTATTTTCATTTTGAAAAACTCCTTCTTAACTATAAAAAAACAAAAAATGGGGTGTGTTACTTGGACTTCTTGACCTTTACCTCGGCCAGGTAAATCCTTGTCACCTTGCATCGATGATGCCCGAGATTCTCGCTAACGATCTTTTCCGCTTGCCTGGGTTTCACTCTCAATGCCTCTGCATAGGTCTTCTGTGCATAGCTGTGACGAAGCCCGTGCCAGGAGATGGTGGCGTGTCT
This sequence comes from Oscillospiraceae bacterium, assembly GCA_017621795.1. Taxonomy (GTDB): domain Bacteria; phylum Bacillota; class Clostridia; order Oscillospirales; family Oscillospiraceae; genus Faecousia. The sequence goes on from JAGASJ010000003.1 coordinate 77,570, forward strand.
TTTCTTCTTGTCGGCTTCTACGAGCTTGTCACGATCCTTGATCATAAACTTCTCTCTGTTGTGGCTCATCCAGTTCTGCAGAGATTTGATCTCCATCTTCACACCATGCTTTTCGCTGCCCGAGATCAGGTAATCACCGGGCTGTAAGCCCATGGCTTTGGCATATTCCACATACTTGGAGATCATTGCTCTTTGCATCGGATTCAGCTTGATGGCACGTCTCTGACCGCCTTTGCCTTTGGGAACAACGAAAATGCCGGTATTCCTTGCGGATATCAAATACTCAACCCTTGTGACGCAGATTTCTCCCACTCGCAAGCCTAGCTCATAAGCCAGATCAATCGCAATCACAACGTCAGTTCTGCCCATTCTCGTAGCAATGGCAACTGCTTTCTCCTTTTCCTCGGGGAGCCAGGCACGATTCTCTACACCCACAGCTCTCTTTGGAAGATTCAGACTTCTGTTTTCGGACAGCTTGTTTTTGCCACCGGACAGTCTGTAGAAGAACCGTATGCCTGCCAGCTCTGCCTGGATGGTTGCGGGCGAGGCACCGATTGCCTTCAGATATTCCGCATAGGCACGAAAATGTCTGTCGTCCACATTCTTGAATTTCTCAAGGCGAAAACGGGCGGCTAAGAAACAGCAGAATCTTTTGGCTGCTTCATAATACCGAACTCTGGTCTTGAAACTCTTCTCATTGCTGTGTTTGTAGATCGACGTGACCTGTTCCAGCAGATTCTTGACCAGTCCCGGATTCATCGCCCCGGGAGGGGGAAGATTCTCCGGAATTGTAGTGTTTGCACCGGGCGGTGCGTAGACCCTTGCGAGGTCGGGGTGCTTATGACTCATAAGCAGTCCTCCTTTTGTAATATAGATTTTTTTATTTTCACGCAGCCATTGCCAGGGTCAAGAGCTGCGAAAAAATCTCTGAACGAAAATAGAGATTTTAGGGGGATTTTCGTCACGAGAATTTTAGAGTTCCTCGCTGACGAAAACGGTTTTGCGTACGAAAATTTTTGTCGCCGGTTCTTGCCGATTGAATTTGGTCAGGAATTCAATCGGCAAGAACCCTCGCACGCCAGGGGCGTGCCAAATGACAGTTTACTTTCGAAATATCATTTCGAAACGATAGTCATAAATTCTTTCGAAAGGACAGTCAATCTTCATATAGTCATCTTTTAGGGACAGTTGATAGAGAAAAGATTATCTGAGATTAACCTATTTTCAATCTATATGGCTTTCGAAATGATAGTTGATATATCATTTCGAAGAGAAAGTTATATGTCATATCGAAAGGACAGTTATATATCATCTCGAAGAGACAGTCATATGTCATATCGAAATGATAGTCCGCAGGGCATAATTCACCCACTGTCAAAAGGGGTACATCTACTCTTGTTTCTTACTGATTCTATTTTGACGCGGGGAATTATGCCCTGCTAATCACGGCTCTCCGACCTCGTCTCCGAGCCGTTTCTATCTGACTTCCGTCCGATAGAAACGGCTCGGCTCTCGAAAAGAGAGTCATATATCATTTCGAAAAGACAGTCATATATCATATCGAAACGACAGCTCCGGCACCTGCTTTCGGAAGTCTGTGCTTGTCGTATTCGGCTTCCTGCAGCTTGTCATTCACTAAAGCGAATGACAACTTGCAGAGAGCCGAATGGCTTTATCACGCAGGTGCAAATCCTCATTTCGAAACGATAGTCATAAATCATTTCGAAGTGACAGTCATTTGTTATATCGAAAAGAGAGTTAATTTTGCGATATTGAATTGTGAACAGAGGTTAGTAGTTGGCTTCATCAGAGATTTTGAAAGGATCATCATCTCCGACTTACCGAGCGTATCCCCTTGCATTCAAGAGGCGCAAAAGGCACTAACATTATGCGCCCTTTGCTGACGCTGCGCCGAGTGCCGGTGATCCGGTTCAGGTACGAAAGACCTGATCAGCGGGGATTTTCATTCTGCCATGCAACGATTAAATCCCGGAAACAATTCGCTGCGCGAAATTCCCATAAAGGGGCCGGTCGCACTACCGCTTGAGCAATTTTATTTAACGACGGAACTCTCAAACGTCGTGGGCATCTCATTCATTTTCGTCACGAGCTTCGGCAGATACCCTTGCCGTCAGTGGTATGCGTTTTCGTCAGGAAAATTCTCCGTCCACCGATTACGGAACTCTTTTTCTGTACCAAAATTCCTTTTTGGTACGCACAATGCTTCTGCAGCCTTAGAGTATCGGCTGTCAGTTGACAGTCAGACCATCCAGCGATCTGTCTCAGCTCTGTCCGCCGCCCCTTTTTCGCATTCAGCCGTCCGGGGCACGGCTGTCTCTCGTATGGTTTCCGGCACACTTTGCCTCGCATACGAATCGCGCCTGTGAACCAAACAGTTTTGGCTCACATCGTTTTGTTTTAACCGTTGGCATCCTCGCCTTGGTCAAAACACCGGGTAATCATTTTCTCAATGCTTCAATATTGGATTACCCAGCACATTCCTTTGATAATTGTTTTCATTTAAATTCCTCCTTCGTAAATATAAAAAATATATTTTGACTCCCTTTGGGAGAACAAAAACAAGGTTAGCAGACAACAAACGAAAAAGCACCCATCCGTCCCTGGATGGGTGCTAGCTATGCGTTTCCTCGTTGCTTTCACTGCAGGAAAGTTTTATGTCAGCAGAATATCTCTTCGTTCGTTTTCCATACTCTGCGATCATTACAAGGGGGCTTGGCCCTTGCAACAAGGAAGGCAAACACCTTCTTTTGGAACGGCACTTTTCGTTTGTCATTTTAATTCCTCCTTCATAAATAAATAATTGGTATAGCCAGTATAGCAAGTGAATTTGCACATTGCAATAGGTTTTGGAAAAGTGGGACCTGACAGGTCCCATAACTTTTTTAACCCTATTTTTTCGTAAAAAGATCTGCTACCGACACACGCAATACCTCTGCAATTTTGCAGATCACCTGCAAGGACGGAACAAGTTCGTCTCTCTGCAAACGAGCTATGTACCGTTCGTTGTTCCCAATGTTGAGGCTTAACCACCGCATTGACCTATCTTTCTCATTCAAAATACGGTTAATGTTGTCCTCCAAAATTTTTCTTGTTTCTTCGTAATTGGTCGTATTTTTCATATAAAAACCTCTCATACATTAAAATTTCAGCTAAAATCCAGGCCAGAAGCCTTTCTTCGACTGATTTGTTAATAATATGTGAGAGGTTATATTTGAGTTTCAAGAAAACATGCACGGAATTCAAAAAAATTTGCTAAGCCTGATTTTTTAATAATTTAGTCGAATTTTCTAAAAAGTCAAGGTCTGAACATAAATCGATCTTCAATAAGGTTAATTACTGCCTTTCCTTGTTTAATTGCATAGTCTACTGTACGCCAAGCTCCGCCTTTCTTGCGTTCAATGTAGCAAATAATCAGATCGGCCCGGTCCACCATTTCCTGGTTACGAATTTGGATGGCGGATTTTGGATGAGCCACCGAAGCAGCGTGGGAGATCTCAACATCGGTATAATAGTCGTGAAAGTAATTTTCGTTATTAAGATACTCCGCCGTAGGATACGGCAGCACCAACACCAAGGCACTGTTATCGTCCCTGTGATTTTTTCGTACACGAAGTATAGAAGAAGATACGCACTGATCGAAGTCACCATTTCTACCAACCAAAAAATCTACGTACTCATTTTCGTCAATAAGTTTTCGGATCTGGTCTTCCAGAAGGTCCTCTACCTTTATGATGTTGTCCACATATCGGTGACCAAAAAACGCCACTGTAAAAATATTGAGCATTATATAATCTCCTTGCTAAAAAGCCCACCGGACGCAAACGGTTCGGCGGGCTATTCCAATGACTCAGCTATCTCATCATGCGTGTGTATAGCGGTCATTTAGAATTGTTTGTAGGTTTGTTTCCTGCATTTACTCCATTGTATCATATATAAACCAATATTGCAATATCTTTACAGCCTCACAACCAATAGTTTTGCCGCCTGTGTGGGTTACAATATTACAAAGGCGGTGAGACTATGGACGAAAAGGATTTTTCTTTGCGGTTAGCACAACTGCGAGGAAAGAAAAATGTATCTGCACGGGAAATGAGTTTGGCTATTGGTCAGAACCCCGGCTATATCAATAACATCGAATCAGGGAAGTCTTTACCCTCCTTGATGGGTGTTTTCTATATCTGCGACTACTTAGGTGTTTCGGTAAGTGAGTTCTTTGATCTCGATACCAAAAATCCAACCAAGCTCAACGGCATCATCAGCGATCTTAAAAAACTTGATGACCAACAACTTGAAAGCATCGCCAATCTTGTGAAGGGCTTAACTAAGAAGTAAACCACAACGGATAGGATTTCTAAAACTAATGCCGGTGACCCCTATTGAGGTCACCGGCATTTTGATATATAAAATCAAGCTGTTTTCACACTATTAGGATAAACCAACCATGTTTATGCTGTTTCCGTTATCCGTAATTCTAATATGAGCGGTAAAACCGCCAAACACTTTTCCACAACTGAAGTAAATATCTACACTACAGTCTTCGTTTTCGGTCTCCGTAAAATCAAAAGATACATTAACTGGCTTGATTTTGCGGATCTTTTTATCTGTCTCTTTCTCAATAACATCTTTTATGGAGTCGAGGGGTAAGACTTGCAGCATTTTTGTTTTTTGCCCGATAGATTCAATTATTGCCGTTCCTTCTGTGTCAAAATCAATTTCTTCTTTAAGAACGGCACTTATGCTACTGATTGTTGTTCCCCAAAAATCAATTTCACTCTGTAATTCATAAGAGTATCCTTTAAATTTCATTATGGAATCAAGATTCATTATAATCACTCCGCATTTTTCTTTTATTATATTGAGCGGTTTCCCAAAAGTCAATATTCAGGAATACACAATGCAAACACCACCAAAACACATTTAAAACCCCGCTTCTTATACTAATTCCTGATGATGTAAGATGTTTTTCTAGCTTTTTAATGGAATAAAGCGTATAATATGAATGTTGAATTTACTAGGAGGTATACGTGATGTCAGAAACGAGTAATACACAAACCATTCTAAATAACTTTTTAAAGAAAATGGAAAACATATATGGTCAGGCACTTCGATTTGACGAGAATGGTAGCAAAAAATATGGCTATATTGTTGGTGTAGGAGGTGTCGTTATTTCCGTTTCAGAAATGGATGACTCGCTTACGATACAGGTATTTGAAAATATGTCTTTGAAAGATACAAACGGTTACTTAACTTATCATGGATCACCGCAGACTTTGGGCGGATTTGCTTACAAGACACCAGAGGAAGTGCAGGAGATTATTGATATGCTTTGCGATATATTATTGGAAAACCAAACGCCTCATGTCGATGCCAAGATCGTTAAGCAAAAAGTTATGGAAGCTGAATTCACTTGCTATCAGAAACGCCATCAGATATCTGCACAAACCATGAAAAGTATGAAGCTTGATGCAGAACGTGCGGCGCTGAATTAGTTGCTAAAAAAAGATAACTTCGTTATCGTTTGAAAGATCTCCTTTCTCGGTCTGTCGGGAAGACGGAAAGGCAATTGTCTGCGGTGTGGCTCGCAAAAGATGGGCGCACTATCCAAGTAGATATTCATAGGGACTGTTGTGAAACTTTTATTTTACAACAGTCCCTATGTTTTTAAAAATGTGACTAGAAATACTATCTTCCACCAATGCTGGAAGATAGCCCACCACTCCGATCAATTAGATCATCGAGATTAAGCGACTGGGGAGCTTGGTAGTAGCTTGCCTGCGGACAGAAATTAAAAAAACATCCCTGGAACGAAGGACGAATCCCGTTAGACAGTTCAGAAATAAGCCTATTGATTTCATCAAATGAATCACTAAAACGTCCGTTAAAAATCCTAAACTCCTTCGCTGCTTCTTTATAGCGCACTTCAAGTTTTTTAAGGCAGTCTTTGTCCGAAGATAGAATAGCTGATCCCATGAAAAAATCGCGAATTTTTTCAACATCATCACCACCGAAACCGCATATTTCTGGTAAGTTGTAGTTTATCATTTCGTATTTCACAATATTGTTAGAAACTCTATCAACTTTTAGGCAAACAAGCAAGAGGTCTAGAAAATTACACACAACTGGAATTAAAATAGGAAAAGGTTTATAGTTGCTACAAAAGGTAGGCGTATCTGCATTGATCATATTTACGATTTTTACTATGTCATTCCACTTCAAGAAATAGATAGGTTTAGAATTAAGCGCATTATTGCTTTGACTTTCCGTATGGACACCGAGAACCTCATTAGGAGTCCGCTTTTCTATTTCACAGAATATTTTAAGAGCTTGCAGACTAAACTGATTTTTATCCTTCTTCTCTCGCCACTTGTTTGAAAGTTGGGCAATCCAATCTTTACTTTCTCCCGGAAACAAATCCCCAACTAAAGCTGGTGCATCTATATTAATCCATTCTTGCAAATAGTCAGCTTCAAGCATGGCACTATTTAGATTGAGTGTATATGTGTCCCAACCTTTGATCTGCCGTTTACGCTTGTGCTTGACTTTTTCTTCGTCGTTATTCGCCATGTTGCTTCTCCGCCTTTGCACGAATAAGTTGTCTATTGTCTAGTTTAACTCGGTAGGCTAACTGGTGAATCTTTGATACCATTTGGTCAACCGCATTTTCGTCATCAATGCAATTCAAGCCGTGTTCGTCAACAAACTTCTCAAGTGCGTGTTTAATACACAGATAGAAAGATTCTTGGTCTACTGAAAGAATATCATTAGTGAACTTTTTATACAATGCGAAACAATCCGTTGAAAGATCTTGTTCAACATCTGTAATTAATATATCGAAAGTGCTTTTCGGCTCTGCATTATTTTTCCATATTGTATATGCAATTTTTCGGATGCTCGAAAACTTATACTCATATGAAGCAAAAGTGCTGTCAAGATACTGAAGCGTAATAGTAAGAAAATCTTGTATCAGCGGTTTCAGTTCGGCAGTAAAGCGAGAATCTGCAGACGCATAGTTTATCAACTTATAAATAAATTGGTTTACTTTTTCAAAATCAAGTTCACTTTTATGCTCATTTACAGAATAACAATACTGTGCATAAGAAGTTTCCATTCCAAATACGGAGTCTTTCAATTGTTGAATTGCATCAAGTATCTTTTTTTCGCGTTTTTGGATTTCATCCATTTCGATCACCTCAACAATATGTTAACGCAAGGCTCTCTAAAAATCAAGAGGGATTTCGCTAATTAGCGGAATCCCTCTTTTTGTACAGTATACTGTAAGTGAAATAAAAATGAAAGCGGGTAATTACATATGAAAACAATGATTCTTTATCTCAAGCTTATCTCTCTTAAGGTGCTGCAGCTTCTTAAAAAGGTTGCAATCGTTCTCTTGACTATACAAGTGATCTACACTGCTGGATATGCAGTGTATGATTACGCAACCATACAGGCCGTCCCCAGTATCCTTGATGTGATTCTTTTAATTACTTATTTGGTAGTCATCATTGTGTTGAAGTCATGCAAAGGCATGCTAATCTCTTGTATTGCCGGAACGAGCAGTGAAATTGATCATAATCAGAAACTGAAACTGCACAAGCGTGAACTTCTCCAGAGGAGCGAGTACGGTCTGGTTGAGAAGCAAGTCAAAATTGAAGTCATGGAAGCAGAGTCCGATATGGTAGCACCTCGGAAATTTAACACCGAAAAAGTCAGTAAGGATGCTGCAATTGAACTCGAAAAACTTGTTGGGTTGGCTTCTGTAAAGGAAGAATTGCAGCGAATGTACGCTGTTACCCAATATGAGAAGGCACACGGCGGTCTAAAGAACCAGACAGTACACCATATGCGGTTTGTAGGCAATCCCGGTTGCGGCAAGACTACCGTTGCAAAATGTATGGCTTCCATTCTCTACAATGCCGGTATTATCCCAAAACCCAAGCTGGTCACTGTGAATGGTAATGAACTCATGGGACAGTACCTCGGTGAAACTGCACCTACTGTTCGTGCTTTGTTCAAGCAGGCATCCGGAGGACTCCTGTTTATCGACGAAGCATACGCACTTACCAGCGGCCCCAGATCCCAATCTACTAGCTATGGCTATGAAGCGGTCAATGAACTGTTGACCCAGTTGGAAGATAAGAAAAACAATGTGACGGTGATTTTTGCCGGTTACGAAGCACCGCTCAACCAGTTCTTCTCCATGAATCCCGGTCTGGCATCTCGTGTTCCCAAGACTTTGATGTTTCCTGACTACGAACCGAACGAACTGCTGGATATTTTGTCTATGCGCCTAAAAGAGTTCGGGCATAAGCTTGACGATGCCACAAAAGAGACTCTGTTGCAGCTCTTTACCCAGAAAATCAACCATTGTAGATGCCATCGCCTGCCTTTCTCAAATGGTAGATACAGCCGCAATGTGGCAGATGCACTTCACGCCCAGCACGCACTCAACTATAAGAAAAACAGCGGTATTGGGACAACAATCGCTATGCAGGATATTGATTTCAATAGTTTGCTTGCATTGGATTAATTGAGCATGTCCTAGTGTAGCACCGATTAAGACAAAAACGTAAGTATAAAAGCACAACGCTTGCGCTAATTAGCGAAAGGTTTGAAATTAGTGTGGTAAGCTTATATCAGAAAGCAACCCCACACTTACGCAATTATGGAGGAATACAATATGAGCAATTCTTATTTCAAGCCCGCTGTCCTTGTTGAGGACAGCAATGGTATTCATCAGATCAGTTCCAAGAGTCTGCTACTCAAAAACCGGGTCATTTTTCTGGATGAAACTGTAACCGGAGATTCCGTCAACGAAACCATCCGCCAGATCGTCCTGATGGGACTGGCAAGCCAGGATCCCATCACCATTATCATCGACAGCCCAGGTGGATCCATCCAGGCCGGTTTCCAACTGATCGATGTAATGGAGGCAAGTCCCTGCGTGATCCGTACCATTGCGTTGGGCAGTGCCTGCAGCATGGGCGCGGTGATCCTGGCGGCGGGCACGCCAGGCTATCGGGCTATCTCCGCCCGGAGTAAGGTGATGATCCACGAACCGCTGATCAGCGGCGGTGTGGGAGGTAGCACCAGCCAGATTGAATCTATTGCAAACGATCTCAAGGAACGGCGCGAAACTATCAATAAGATGCTGTGCAAATATACCGGTCAAAGTATGAAGGTGATGAAGAAAGCAACCTCCTTTGACCACTGGTACGATGCCAACGAAGCCCTGGAGTTTGGTCTGGTAGACACCATTGCCATGGAAGCAGATCTTTTTACTATGATTTCGGGAGGTAAATAAGATGAAGGACTATCGAATGATTCTGAGCAAAAACCATACTGCTCATTTCGGTTTTAAGGACAACGGCAATATCCTAGTTCTCGGCCAGGTCGGTACTTACAAGACGCGGGGTCATGTGCTTCCCAATATCATGGAGCAGGACAAAATTTCTATGGTAATCTCTGACACCAAGGGTGAACTGCAGGCTAAAACCGAAAAGATGCTTCGCGAGAAGGGATACATCGTCAAAAATATTAACTTTGATAACCCCAAAGCCAGCAAAAACCATTTTAACCCGTTTAAATATATCCGTACACCCGAGGATATTCTGGCAACCAGCGCCATTTTGATCTCGGAAGTACATCCGGGCTACAAGGTAGATCCCTATTGGGATAATTCCGCAACGCTTTTGCTGAATGCCGTTATCGCATACCTCGTATATGAGTGTCGTCCTCTTGATCGCACACTGGCCAATGTCAGGAAATTGATCTGTAATTTTGAAATATCCGAAGGTCAGCCTGCGCGAAAATCTACACTTGAAATTATGTTTGATGACCTCAAGAAAAAGGACAAGGAACATTTTGCGGTAAAACAATGGGAATCCTTCTTGGCAATCAGGGGTTCTGAAAAAACTGTAGCATGCATTGCATCTACTCTGCTTGGTAAGTTTAGTCAATTTTTGACACCTGATATTGAAACGCTCACCGAGAATGATACGTTAGATTTTGATTCTATCGGCAAGAAAAAGACCGCACTTTTCGTCTGCGTTTCCGATGTTGACCGTTCTAAAGACAAATTGGTATCTATATTCTACAGTCTTCTTTTGAATCGATTAAGGACTGTTGCTGATGGACAAGAAAATAGAGGGCTTCCTATCCACGTGCATTTCTTTATGGATGACTTTGCCACAAACGTCGTGATTCCCAGTTTTCCGAATTTTATTAGTTGTTTGCGCTCGCGTGAGATTTCGTTCACTTTGGTTTTACAGAGCGAAAGCCAACTCAAAACTTTGTACGGGGAGGCATACAGCACGATCATCGCAAACTGTGCCTACTACCTTTTCCTGGGGAGCCGGGACCTGCAGGGTTGCTATGAGATTTCCAAGCGAATGAACATCCCATTGGATAAGGTGCTTTACAAGTCCAGGGATGAAGTGTTCATTCTCAGCAACTATAATCGTCCGATAGTGGATACGATCTATGATGTCCGTACACATTCTGCCTACAGCAAGTTGGAAAGCGAGCATTATTATCCACAGAACCATGAACTCAGCAGATAAAAAGAAAAGAGGTTATTACAATGAACGCAATTATGAAAGCTATTCGCAATGTCTTCGCAGCCCTGTTACTGATCTTATGTCTGTGTATCTCTATGGCGGGATGCACAGACAACCAAACAACCACAGACACTACCGGCGAATCGATCGTGGTTCAAAATTCCAGCAGCGCCATCGATACGCAGATTCCCGAAGAAACGGATTCTGTGACCACACCAAACACAGAAGAAACTGTCCCTCCTGCAACGGAAACTGTCACCACTGAGCCAAATCACGTTCACAAATATACCAGTAAGATTACCCGTCCTTCCTGCACGGAGTGCGGTTACACTACCTACGCTTGCAGTTGCGGTGACACCTACACGGCTGATCAGTCGAATGCCACCGGACATAATTACAGCAAGAAGATTACTGCTCCCAGTTGCACCGAAAAAGGCTATACAACTTACACTTGCTCTGTTTGCGGAGATTCTTACACTGGAAATAAAACCAATGTGACTGGTCATAGTTGGGGCAGTTGGAAGGTCACTAAGGTGCCGACTATCATCGCTGAAGGCACCGAACAGCGCACTTGTAAGTCCTGTGGCAAAACTGACTCTCGCAGTGTTGCCAAACTGCCTGAAGAAACCAAGCCTGTCTATGAGACCTTCAGTGGTACGATTGGCAGCTACAATGCACACAACCTCGCGTACAAGGACTGGAAGGGTGACACCGAGCAGGCGGCATTTATCGAGGTATATTCCCTGACCAAGGCTAACAAAGTACTGGACGGCCTTGCAGCAGAGTTTGAGAAGGTCTACGGCTTTGCACCCAGTCTGGGAGATAAGTACCGCTGCACTTCTTCCTGTGAGAAAGTGGGAACCTATATGGTGAACGGCTACTCCGAACCCCAGACCGTATACCACTACACCATTACGGACAAAACCTATATCTATATCACCAACAAAATGTACGAGGTATATGTCCAGCGATGCGATGACGGATCGGTATGGGTTGGCTACTGCATTTATGCCACCATGGATACTGTTGGCACAGAACGGAACAAGCCGGAGGTTCGAAAACTGGATCAGGAGATGTATGCCACCTTTGAGGATCTGATTGGCCTAAGCCGGAGCGAAATGAATGCCTACAAGGAGCAACTCGAACTAAAAATCGGTTATATTTCACAGGCCGGCACTGTGCGCTCTTGCCACGCAAACGGTCTTGTACAGGTGCTATACATTTACTGTCGGGGCATTCCCTTGAACGGTAATTCCGGTAAGTAGGAAAACGGTAACACTAAGTACCCTTCACCATAGCCGCACTGAGGATATAAAGAAGAATTCCCGGCATTAAGCTATATCTCTACAGCCAATACCGGGAATTCATTATTCAGTTGCTATCAGCTTTTATTGGCGGTTTTTACATAATCGGAGTACAGCTTCACTGCGCGTTTACACTGAGAACGCACAGAAATGGACAGTGCGGCATATGCTTCATTCCGTTCAAGACGGATTTGATAAAACTCATCGTCTGACCAGGGAAGAATGCTGTCAGATCGTCTCATTCTGCTCACAATGTCGCTGATTACTTTGTCGGAATATGGCTTATTTGCCACAAGCCATGATCTGAATCCAGTTGCATCAAACATTGTTGCAGTCCTCCTTGATTACCTCTAGTAAGCAAGTTGCAACAAAAGCAGCAAGGTTAACAGGCACAGCATTGCCAATCATTTGCTCAACATCTGTTTTCGAACCCTGCCATACAAAACCTTTGGGGAATGTTTGTATCCATGCGCGTTCCTCAGTTGTCAAAGCTCTGACATTTCCGTTAAGGGGGCAGGCATCGTTAGGATGCCCTGGATACCCCTTGGGAACAGGACGGTTGACACCACGCATAGTCGGAGCCGGTTCATCAATCGAGAAGACCGCTCTTCTGCTATAGTTCCTGGGGTGGCGATAGTAGCATTCGAAGCCTAATTCATCACCGAAATAATCCCGCATTGTCATAGGTTCAGCAGCAATGCGATTGGCAATGATGTTGTCTGCAAAACCATCGTCTTTGCCGAGTGCGCCAATGCAGAAGAAACGCTTTCTCTTCTGCGGTGTGCCACACTTGCTGGCATCCAGTACTACTTCGGTAAGACCATATCCAGCATCCTTAAACTTGTCTCTCGCAAATGCATATGCCTTACTGTTTCTGGCACGGTCAACATTCTCCATCACAAAATATTGCGGGCGAATTGACGTGACAATTTCTGCATAAGAACCAGTCAAGCTCGCACGTCCTGCCTCTACTCGCTTGCCTGCAAAGGAGAAATCCTGACAAGGGGGACCTCCAATAATTACATCAGGAGAATACTCCCGGATGATCTCAATTGCTTCTTCTGTGTTGGACAAATCTGTGCGAAAAACAGGATGCTTGAAATTCTGCTCGTAACAGTTGGCGGCAACTTCCCAAAACTCAAAAGCAGCCACAATATCAAAACCTGTTTTCTGAAAACCCAGGGAGAGGCCACCGCACCCAGCAAATAGATCAACAATCCTCATCTTCATACATTTTCCCTTTCCAAATGTGTGGAAATATGCTATAATATCGTAAATATGATAACACAAATAACCATAGGCGTCAATAAGTTGACGCCTTAAAATAGAAAAAAAGGGGGATAATTATGCCTAGTGGACTCTTTGGCATTGTACATTCTAATCGCGAGGATGACAAGCACTGGACCAAAAACTGCTTCAATTCATCTTTTCCCACGGCGTTGGCCTGCTATATGATGGAACATAATATGCCTGCCATCTATGCAAAATTGGCAGTTGTTGATAATGAACTGAAAGTTGTTTGCGAGGAAATTTCCATCAACGAACTGTTCAACTGCGGGACTTTACATCCGCAAGACCTTGATTTCCATTTTGAGTCAAAGTTTAATCCGTATCAAGCCTATTGCATTGACGCAATTGACCCTATCGACTTGGTGGTTAAAGATACAAGTGGCAATTTCTTGGCCCCTGTGGAAGTAAAATTGACCGTGTTGCCGACAAGTGCAACAGCGGATAGACCGGAGGCTGAATGGGCTAGTGAGATCGTAGTGCGAACAGCAACAACATCTTATCTGGCACTCGGCGTATGGGATGCTGTAAAAGATCATCGCGATCGGGTCAGAGATATTTTTGAAGATGTCTGTGGCGGGATTGGCTCTTGGACAAATGATTATGAGATGGCTCACAAAACCGCCAGCCTCAGAGATGCGCTGAATGTATTTGAGCGGGAGTTCATTGATTATCAGCGTCCGCTTGTTATGCAACCGATTTGGAAAACCCGAGGACAAACCCCGCTGTTGTCTGACGAAGCATTTGATATTGTGGTTTGGTCTAATCTTGCCTTTTCTCGTTTGTTTATCGAAAATGAGATTAAAGAGACGATGAGCAGACCTATGCGGGCAACTGCAAGAATGGCGCGTTGCATTTGGGAGCTTAGCCGTTCAGGCCGTGTCCGTATGGAGGATATCTACCGGCAAATGACTTTTGGACAACAGAACGATAAGGAAGCAAACCCTGCTGGCAAAGGCTGGAGGAAGTACATATCTACTGATCGTGTCCTTCATCCCATTGTGCCCAAGACCGCAATCAGGGAGATTCTTGCCCCTAATTACACAGAGATGTTAAAGCCTGAACGCAGATTGGACCAAACCCTTTACTATGATGCGTTGTTTACGGCTGGGAACGAGTAAGGTAATAGGGAAGAAAATCGTTCTGTAAACCAAGCATATATATTCTGTTAGACTCCTAAAACCATTTTAGTGTACCTACTATGCGGCATTTTAAAAAATTTTCCCTTATTTTTCCCCTTATTGGGGTGGTAATAGGTGGTTAACCATGGTATTTAGTGGGATGTAAATGTTCGGAAAACCCATAGAAATGGTGCTAAATGGTTAACAAAAGTTAAGAAAACGAAAAAACTATGGCAATTCAAGTCCTAGTGCCCCTGCCAAAAAAGACCACACCTTTCGGTGTGGTCTTTTTTGGCAGGGGCACTAGGACTTGAAAGGGCGGCACCAGTCCGCAGACTGGTGCAAAAATTGAGAGCTGGCGAGCAATTTTTAGCCCGTGGGAAAGTCCATTGACAACTGACGGCAATCCGTAGGATTGTTGGCAGTTGTCAATTTTTTCGGTTACATTGCCTTCGGCAGTGAAATATTGCTTCGCAATGTGAAATGTGCTGCGGCACATAGGGATTTATTTCATTTCACTTGATGCGCAAGCATCAAATTTCACAATTCGCAAAGCGAATTATTTCACATTTTGCCGCAGGGCAAAATATTTCACTAAAAATAGTCAGAATTAAGGCTCTGCGGCCGCTTTCAACCAGCCCCCGCAGAGCCTTTTCTTTATAAAATTCAGGTACAATTTAACGAAAGGTCGCTGCTGTGTGCATTTTCTCCCATAGGGTGTGCAGACTACGGTGAGGGGGTGTGCATTTCCCACTAAAGGGGTGTGCAAACGACAAAAACACACAGAACCGTCCCCTGTGCTAATATTCCTGCAACATATGTTCAATGCTCTGATGGTCAAGTTTCATTTTCGTAAATCATAACCACAAAAACGGTATGAGGAAATTCCCTCATACCGTTTTGACCAATTAGTATGTATTGAAAATGCGGTCACATTGTGATATAATCAGTTCGATAAATCATGTATTTTTCGAATGGGAGTATATGAAATGAAAAGATACACATCTTGTGCAACAAAATGGTTAGCAATCCTTACCATTATTAGTGTTGCAGTTTTAATTGCGGGAATTATTTGCATTCTTGCACATTCATCAAATGTTGGATTACAAGTTGGGCTAACAATGTTTGGTGGTTTGATGAGCATTCTTTTTCTCTCCTGCTTTTTTGCGGAAAAAAGTAGGTACTTAACAATAGATGACGAAAAAATTGTATTGCCAAGGGGTACAATTATAAACGAGAAAACCTCTTTTAGAAGAACTATTATTAACACAAATGAAATCTGCTCCATTAAGAGCGAGTTGCATAAAGGTGATGGAATTATTACAAAAGACACTCTTTTTCACACATTGAAGTTAAATGACGGAACGAGAATTGAGTTTACACTCTATGCCTATGGCAAAGATGCCGAAGATGAAATCTTAGCAGCAATCAAAAAACTCATTTAACAAATTACAATTTACTCGAACAGTTTAAGAGCAGGACCGACGGTCCTGCTCTTCATGATTCCTGGTATCCATGAAGCAATCAATCTTTTATTCCCACAAAGCACAGGGGACGGTTCTATGTGTTAAAAGGAGGACAGGGAACAGCTCAGAGAACAGTTAACTATTCTGCGTCATCGTTTCCTGTCTCTCCTTCAGGCTAATTGCCCAAAGTCGGCAATTGGCGGGTGGTGTCTCAAAATGAGCGTGTAGGGAATGACCTATGTGTCATTCCGCAGACGATTCCTCAAATTACGCAAAGGGGAACGGCACACTAGACTGCTCCTGTAAAAACGGACAATAGACAAAAGGCCCCCTGATGTAGGATAATAACTACATCAGGGGGTATTGTTATGCAACAAAGAAAATATACACATTTTAGAGAGATCGAGCCTCAGATCATAGCTATGCGAGA
>JAGASJ010000038.1 GCA_017621795.1 Oscillospiraceae bacterium
CCGTGAATGCCAAATCTGCCGTTTTTGTGCTCACTCATTTTCATTCCTCCCTTGCCCGGAGATATAAAAAAACGCCCCGGACAGAATCGTGTTTCTGCCAAGGACGAATAAACATTTACCCGCGATGCCACCTTGATTCATAGGAACACCCTATGCACTCTGCGAGATACCAACATATCTCCGGCAACTGACGTATGCCCTCACGTTGCAGAATACTCGGCACATAGCCTTTGACTGCACCCTCAGCGGCCCATCTTGCAGTAATTGCACCGCCCGGCTCTCAGCACCACCGGACTCTCTGTGGGGAATGTACTGCCGCCCCTCCGCCTCATCGGTTTTCTGAATTATACCACAATACACGGACAGTTGTCAATCCTAAAAAGACAAAAAATGTGCCGCACTTGCGGCACCTTCAATAGATTATCGCGTTTTCCCATATATGCGCCCACCTGCCGTAATTTCTCGTAGGGGCCGATTGAGCACACCGGCCCTTACTGTAATTTTTCGTAGGGGCACCCGTCCCCGGGTGCCCGCAGTACGATTTTGTAAGCTTCTTTTACATCACAAACGGTGACTTGCTTTAGGTGTCGTATTCAAAATAATACAATCTGTTTGTGTCAATATCATACACAGCTAACGAGAAATTGTAGGAAAAACGGTTGAACAGCTCAGCATCGTCAGATACATCCTTTGCCTCAAAGTGCCGATCCTTAAAGCAATAATAGCCATTTTCGATTACCGGCATATGGGCTTCCTTAAATAGATAATACCCATACGATCTACCGTTCTTCTCACCGCCATACATAATCAGGCTTAGGTTTTCAGACAATGGCAATCGTTTCCAGTCTGCTACAATGCTTAAAGCGGCCGCTTCGTTATCGGAGCAGTCTAAAATCAAGTAGTAGCTTCCATCTCCAAGAAATCCACCGTGGGTATCCATTTCCTCAACCACTGTAAAACTCCGTTTTGAAAATCCAAAGTACTCTTCCTGATAGTTGAGTAGCTGCAAGACAAATGAGCAAGAGGAGAATACAACCAAAAGAATCATTATAGAGATGCTTGCCATTATTTTCTTCACTTCGTATCACCTTTTTCTGCCCTGTATTCCAAAATATCTCCCGGCTGACAATCCAAGGCTGCGCAAAGCCTTATAAGTGTCGAGATTTTTAAGGCTTTTGCTTTCCCGTTTTTAAGCACGGACACATTGGCGATGGTTATTCCTACTTTATCTGCCAGCTCTGTAACGCTCATTTTTCTTTTTGCCAGCATTACATCGATATTAAAAACGATTTCTCCATCCATTGCAGGTCTCCTTATATCGTCCAGTCACTTTGTTCTTGCAACAGGGCAGCTTTGTTCACCAAATGGGACAATGCGGCGGATATCACTGCAACAGCTACACCCACGAATACGATTACAAATGAAGCAATTACCACGCCTGGGTGACTCATGTTCAAAAAAAGCAAAACGACATTTCCAATCAAAAAGAATACCGCATCCAAGGACGCTAAAAATGAAATCTTTTTCAGTAAAGAAGCATTTTGTTTTGTAAACGACTGATCGTTACCAATATTGGTTGCGATCCTCCAGGCGTAATAAAGTACAATATAGCAAGGAATGCCGGATGCCCATATAAACAGAAGCCAAGGCCAAAAACGATTTGATAGCTCAGGATAAGACGTTTGCAAGATCCGACCGTATATTGGCACGACCAAAGCATATACGACCAATCCGCAAAGTGCGATTCCAATAAGAATCAATTTTAACCAATTAGAAAGATGTTTCTGTTTCATACAAAGTAACCTCCTTGCCCTTTTGTGGACCTTTCTGGAAACAGCATAGCATAATATTGCTTGCAAGTCAACAAATATTTATCGCATCACGATAAAAATTTATAAAAATTAAAACAAAGGGGACGGTTATGCGGCTTCGTCCCCGGTGTTATATCAAAACGGTATGAGAAAATTCACTCATACCGTTTTTTCGTCTTGGCTTTACATTTGCAGATTCCTGTGGTAGAATGACAGTGCGACACAAACCGAATAATTGCTATTTGCTAGGGGAAACATACCTTGTAAAAAGGTGTTTCCCTCATTTCCCTATGCAAATAGCGGATGGTTTGTGTCGCAGCAACCGGGGAAAGCACTTTTTTGGCACACCCTTCGGGGTGTGCTTTTTAATTGGGGTATGATTATGAAAAGGTTTATTCGCATTATCTGTCTGCTTGCACTGATCTTTCCTGCAGGCTCTGCGGTTGAGCCTGAATCAATGATTCCAAAGGATCTTTATACACAAGGCATATATAAACTGACCTTTTATCAAAGACTTCTTTTAAATGACCACGTTGGGCACGACTGGACCTTTACCTATACCCACAAAGGAAGAAAAATCAGTAGCGGATATACGATCACGCAATCGTTGGATACTTTTACTTTTCAATCAATCAGAGTTGAAATAAGGGAAAATGATAAAATTGACGATGTTGCAACAGATTCATTTGCCGTTGCAATCTGTGATGGTGGCTCGGGTAAAACCATGGTCATCGTCACAGAAACAAACGGCAGATATAAAGGCAATATTGCAGTATGGGAAATCACTTGTGAGGTTAAATTGGTCGGCAAGAAATAAGTCCGTTGTATTGGACACAGTGATATGCTATAATATCGCCGTCAGAACACAGAGGACAATTTATGTGTTACCGCCACAAGTCCAGGGAGGTGAACGACAATGCAAACCATAAAAGAAATCAGACAATCCACAGGTCTGTCGCAGGCGAAGTTTTCAGCAGCGCTGGGCATTCCTGTACGAACATTACAGAAGTGGGAAATTGGCGAAGCAAACTGTCCATCTTATGTGGTGGAGCTGATCGCCTACCGAGTGACGCACGATGAGCGTATTCCCAAAGCGAAAGAATGAGTGAACACAGGGAATGGCGTGGGAATCTCAAAGTATAGCGTTGTACACTGAGATTGCCACACCAGTGACACGGTCACTGGTTCGCAATGACACAAACTTAATGGCATTGACCTATATGTATCAATTCGCAAAAATTTTCCGTTATATATGCAATAAGGGACGGCACACAGGCCGTCCCCTACAGTGAAATTCTAATATATATATTCTTTTTGGGGTGTCTCATTCATTTTGAGACACCCCCATCTTTTAAAATTCAGATCATTTGCTCAGGGTGGAATACTTCGTCAAACTGTTCTGCTGTGAGGAAGCCCAGTCGCACACAGGCCTCCTTCAGAGAGATGTTTTCCTTATATGCCAGCTTGGCGGTCTTGGCGGCGTTTTCGTAGCCGATATGGGGATTCAGGGCAGTGACCAGCATCAGGGAGCTGTGCAGGTTTTGCGCCATCTTCTCCCGATTGGCACGGATGCCCACAACACAGTGGTCGTGGAAGGAGACCATCACTTCCGCCAGCAGACGCGCCGATTGGAGAAAATTGTAGATCAGCACCGGCATAAACACGTTCAGCTGGAAGTTGCCCTGACCGGAAGCAAAGCCCACAGCTGCATCGTTTCCCATCACCTGCACCGCCACCATCGTAACCGCTTCGCACTGGGTGGGATTGACCTTGCCGGGCATAATGGAAGAGCCGGGCTCGTTTTCGGGAATGGTGATCTCACCCAGGCCGTTTCGGGGACCGGATGCCAGCCAGCGCACATCGTTGGCGATTTTCATCAGGTCGCCGGCCAATGCCTTCAGTGCGCCGTGGGCAAATACCAGCTCATCCTTGGAGGTCAGGGCGTGGAATTTGTTTTCTGCGGTGCGGAAGGTCTTTCCGGTGAGGTCGGATACCTCTTGGGCGACCAGCGCATCAAAGCCCTTGGGGGCATTTAGTCCTGTGCCTACGGCTGTGCCCCCCAGTGCCAGCTCCCTTAGGGGGTCCAGAGAAAGCCGGATCAGCTGCAGATCCCGCTCTAAAGAGCTTCTCCAGCCGGAGATCTCCTGAGAGAAGGAAATGGGGGTGGCATCCTGCAGATGGGTCCTGCCGGACTTTACGATCCCCTCGTTTTCCGCTTCCAAACGCCGGAAGGTGTCGATCAGCCGCTTGATGGCGGGAATGACCTTGTTTTCTAAGCTGAGCACCGCCGCAATGTGCATTGCGGTGGGGAAGGTGTCGTTGGAGGACTGGCTCATATTCACGTCGTCGTTGGGGTGAAGCAGCTTTGCCCCTGCTATGGCGTTGCCCCGGTTTGCAATGACCTCGTTGACGTTCATATTGGACTGCGTGCCGGAGCCGGTCTGCCATACCACCAGGGGGAAATGGTCGTTTAGACTGCCGGAAATCACTTCGTCACAGGCGGCCGTAATGGCGCGGAGCTTCTCTTCGGTCATTTTCTCGGGACGAAGCAGATGGTTTGCCTGCGCCGCGGCCCGTTTGAGAATGCCAAAGGCATTTATGATCTCCCGGGGCATCGTTTCAATGCCCACACCGATGGGGAAATTTTGACAGGAGCGCTGCGTCCCAGCCCCCCAGTAGCGGTCCGCAGGGACCGGGACTTCACCCATAGAATCGTGTTCAATGCGGTATTGCATATCGGTTCTCCTTTGAAAGTAACATTAAAAAATTGCCGGCAAAAGACGATTATTTTATTAACCACTGATAATCCTGTCTGCAATCCACAATCCAATCCACATAGACGGTGTCGTCTTTCACCTGATACAGTACGAGATACCAGTTTTCTACATATAATTTGTGATACTTATTTGCCGGGATAAAGTTCTCATTAAAAAAGGGATACCGATGGGGCATATCCTGCAAAGAACGTATTTCTTCTACCAGTCTGTTTTTAAGCTTGATGGCAGCAGGCTTATGGACCTGTGCTAAAAAACGGATATGCATACCCAGCATTTCCTTGGCCCGGTCAGAGATCATAACCTTATATTTCATAGATTATTCCTCGTTGAGAATGCTGTCTAAAAAGCTGTCCAGCTGATCAATGGTGCAGCCGTTGCGCCCCATAGCGCGGTCTTCCTCCACAGCAAGGAGATTTTCCCGCAATTGGAGCATCTTCTCCCGGCGTGTAAAGCTTTCAATATCCATAACGACCAAATCACCTTCGCCATTCTTGGTCAGGTAGACCGGTGTTTGGGTTTTGCGGCAAAGCTCCGCAATTTCATTATAGTTCTGCCGAATGGAAGCAGAAGGGCGGATGTTCATAATGAATCCTCCTCATAGTCAAATTCTAATATTATTATATGCAGATCTGACTACTATGTCAACGAAAAAATAGACAGGTACATAGCCGTTATGTAAATGAGCGGTTGGCACAGTGTACCGATAGTATAAAACGGAAGCTAAAAGGCTAGCTTCCGTTTAACTCAATTTAATTTCTCAAAGTGCGAATTCATATCATGCATGATTATCATGGCGGAGAAAGTTCCTCTATATACACAATAACATTGTCATTCCTAGAAAAGGGATATAGTTGCACATATCCGATTTTTAAGTATTGTCCATCGCCGGAAATAACCCCACCATGGGATTTTGCGTTATGATAACCTTGCTGAATCTCATAATCCGAATAAGAAAAATAAACACCATTGATTTCAAAAGATTCGTTTGAATGTCCTTCATAGGGCATTGGATCAAAGTTTTCTACATAACCCTCAACAACCTCATACTCACCACGCCTATATGCCCCGACAACTTTGGTGTACATACTAATTTCACTGGTAATCAAGATCAATGATACTATGCTTATGAAAATACCGGCACAAATACAAAAAATGCGTACAATACGTTTGGCTGTTTGCGGCATTTCTTTTCCTTGACGCAATGCAGTTTTCTCTGCTATTTTCGGGAAAAGGATAACGAAAAATAGCATAACGACAGGGATTAGATTAAATATGCTGAATTGATAATGTGCTTCATATAAAACTGTTCCCATTCACTTCACCGCCATTTTGTTTATCATAGCATAGGTTAGGGGAATTGGCAACAAAAGCAGGCGGTAAAAGGCAGGTTTTGTGCCGTTGAGGATCATTTAAGAAATACGCGATACAGTTCTACAAGCATCGGCACAAGCAGTGCAGGCAGCATATTCGCCACGCGGAAGGTCTTTTCCCGAACCAAATTCACGCCTACACAGAACACAAGCGCATTTCCCACAAAAGACAGCTCTGCAATCAGCCCATCACTGATCACCGCACCAAACAAGGCGGCGATCAGGGTGATGAGGCCCTGATAAATAAAAATGGGAATGGCAGAAAAGGCGGCACCAATACCGTATGTCGCCGTCAGTACGGCTATGATCACAAAGTCCAGCAGGGATTTTGTGATCAGCATGGAGCTGTCGCCGGTAAGACCGTCCTGCATAGCGCCCACAATGGCCATTGCACCCACGCAGATGATCAGTGACGCATTTACAAAACCGTCCACAAAGCGGTTGTCATTTTTGATTTTTGCCTTAGCTTTCAGCTTGATGCCGATTTTTTCCATTTTGGATTCTATGTCCACCCATTCACCCAGTAGACATCCAAGCACAAGACTAAAGATCAGCAGAGTCGTACCCTGTGTGGTGATGCTGCCATTTTCTACGATCAGCATATATTTGAGCACACCGCCGATGCCAATGAAGGTAGTAGCCAAGCCCAGTGACTGCATCAGAATTTTCTCAAATCGCTTGGCGATGCCGTTTTTCAACAGCATGCCCAGCACACCGCCGAGAATGACGGCAGCAGTGTTGACAATCGTACCCAGACCGATCATAAAATCTCCCCCAAGCTTTGCAATTACAAGTCGTTTTTTGCCATTATAGCATTTCGATATACAAAGTCAAGAATACAGGAAGGTGATCAATGGTCATTATGCCGCGGTATCCGGCATATTTTCGATATAGATCATTTGATATTTGACGAACTAACGGCTTTTCTTCCCAAATAGGTAAAGCCTCCGGGTAACCGAAGGCTTTCTTCATCAATGATTCTTTTATTCAGGTGCTCCCATCATACGGCGATTAGGATTATTGCCAATGTAATCTTCAAGCCTTTCTTGCGGGTCGCATCCATCAATCTCCTCTATGACGATGTGATCCCATACATCCTTTAATGAAAGACCCTCAAACACAGGCGCATTGGCCATTTCTTCAAATGATGGGTAATCGAAGGCGTTTTTTCCATCAGGGGTTAATCCATACCAAAAAACATCTTTTTGTTCATCCCTGCTCCACATTTTGCCCATCCAGCAATAATCGTACTTTTGAATATTTAGGAGCATAAACTGGATTTCAACACAAAACTTCTTTTTCGTGTTGAATGTGAATAGCTTTGTTATTTGTTCAAATGTAATCATACAATCACCGCCTTTTCTTTTATCGTATCATAAAGCATTGCAATTGGCAACAAAAAGCGGGCGGTTGATAACCGCCCCTACAACGAAAATCCGCCGTTTCCCAATGTAGGGGCGGATATTATCCGCCCGTTAGGCAGCAGCATCCAGCATATTTTCGGTGAAGATGCCGTATCCGGTTTGAGGATCGTTTACCAGTACGTGGGTCACGACATAGCAGAATACCTGTAATGCAAAACGGAAGCTGTATTTCACAGCTTCCGTTAAATGTTATATTTAATGATATCAGTAACATCGCAATCCAAGATATGCAGAATCGAGCGAGCACATCGGAATCAATCCGTTCCACAGTACCATTACACCTTTTTTCTACCAACTAAACCGCCAATGTGGGAATACGAAAACGGCCACCCCGGGAGGGGTGGCCGCCCTACGGTTAGCCGGTGGATGTGTTTTTAGGAGCGGAGTGATGTGTCTTTACGAAATCTTGTTGATCGTCCTGTGTTAGCCATTCAATGTAAAAAGGATAGAATAGTTGTATTCAGAGTCAAAGGAATCTTCGTGATTGGTCCAGTTGTCACAATTCAAGCTATCTGTCCAGGTGAACATTTGCTGTCCAATGGAGGCTTCCGGAAGCTCGGCAAACTCAATCAGATCGAAGGTTTTTTCATTGCACTGGGGACACATTACGTGAACGATGATGCAAGTGGCTTTCTCTGCTGCTGTTTCAGAGTAGGTCTTGCCCCATCCTTGGTCAACAAGGGATGCAAAATAAAGGTCTGTCACATTTTGCATACCAGTGATGCTGTAATCTGCAACGGTGACCGTTTTGGTTACCTCAGTTACTTGCGGAATTGTGTCTGTGGTGGTTGCTTCAAGCTTGGTGCTGCCGGACTGAGTGGAGCATCCAACAAGCAGACATATGCAGAGCAGAGAGCCAAGTAGTATCTTTTTCATAGTAATTCCTCCTAAATTTAAAATATCTAAACATATATTAGCGAGTTTTTCGCTAAAAGTCAATAGCGAAAAACTTTCTAAGGTATACTATATTTATCCTAAAAAGGGTGGTGTGGGTATGCCTTATTATCGCAGGATTCGAGACTTGAGAGAGGACAGGGATCTGACCCAGTCGCAAATGGGGGAGATTCTGTCCTGCAGTCAGCGAGTCTACAGCAACTATGAGCGTGGAGATATTGACATTCCTACTACCACACTTATCAAAATTGCGGATTTTCATAAGGTGTCCGTTGACTATCTTTTAGAAAGAACAAACAATCCGAAAACGAACAATTAAGAGCAAATCTGCAATAGCGGCAGATTTGCTCTTAATTTATTACATTACACCATTGGCAAGACTCGCTACCAGGGAGTACATTTCCTTTTCGCTCTTGACAGTATGGGCCTTATTCAAAATCTCCTGCTTTTGGGATTCGGACAGGTGGGCATAGCGGTTCATGGCGGCGGTGTTGGCAGACAGCGCCAAACCAAAACCAATGGGGAGCGATGCGAGCGCTGCAGGTGGCAGATGAAGCGAGCTGAGCGAGTGGCCGCGGTCGGCAGATGACGATGGCACTTGTTGCCGAGGAAGCCGCCGGGCACCGCAACAGGAATCTTTGTGGAAATCCATAGAATTACCTCCATTGTTGTTTGTAGGGGAGGCGTTTCGCCTCCCGTGGGACGGGAAACCCGTCCCCTACGCGGCCGCGTCTAACATATTTTCAATAAAGATGCCGTAGCCGGTTGTCGGGTCATTGACAAGGACGTGAGTCACGGCGCCGATGAGCTTGCCGTCTTGAATGATCGGTGAGCCGGACATACCCTGGACGATGCCGCCGGTGGCATCAAGCAAGGTAGGGTCCGTGACCTTCAGCAGCATATTGCGGCCGTTTTCGTCTGCGTTTTTGTAGATCTTCAGTATTTCGATTTCATACTCTGCGGTCTGTGTGCCGTTGACGGTGGAACGGATGGTAGCCTTGCCGGTATGCGCCACACCCTTGCCACCGGCGGGCAGTGCTTCCGCACCGGGGGAGAGGGTTGCAGAGCCGAAGACGCCCTGTACCGTATTTTTAAAAACCGTCCCGATGGGGGAAGCGCCGGTGACAGTACTCATCAGCTGTCCCGGTGCGCCGCTTCGTCCCTGTTTTACGGAGAGTACGGAGGCAGTGTAAACATTGCCCCGGGTCATTTTCACCAGTTTTCCGTCGGGCGTATTTACGCCGTGCCCCAGCGCCCCAAATTGCTGTGTGGCGGGGTCATACCAGGTGACCGTGCCCACACCGGTCACACCCTGCCGCAAATAGACCCCCAGTTTTGGACCTTCGGAAGTGATGGACGGCTGAAACGTGAGGGTCTTTTCCTCTTTACCTCTTAAAACGGAAAGCTCCACCTGTCCGTCACTGATATGCAGAAGGCTTTGAACATCCCCCGGAGAAGAAACGGCCTTGCCGTCAATGCGCAGGATCCGGTCGCCTAACTGTAAGCCGCAATTTTTGGCATTTTGACCCATCTGCTCATCAAAACCCGCAACCGACAGCGTGCCGTCCTGCACCTCCAGGCCGATGACCTGTCCACCGGGTACTAAAAGTCTGGTTGCAAAAGCGGTTTGTACCGATAATATTGCGCATACTATGGTTAAAAACATATAATTTTTTAATTTTTTCATTGTTGCCCTCCTTTCGCCTGCTTGTTTAATATGCCTCATTTAACAAGGTTGTAGCCCCTGAAAAATTCGAAAAAATCGGTAAAAATCTCCAAAAACATTTACCTATTGACAAGGTAGGTAAATGATGATATAGTACAGATAGAAAAGTAGAAAACCTTATGGAGGAAGAATATGCAAGTTTATGCAGATAACGCCGCCACCACGAAAATGAGCAAAGCGGCGATTGAGGCAATGCTGCCTTATTTTGATAAAACATACGGCAATCCTTCCAGCCTGCACACCCCCGGTCAGGAGGCAAAGGAAGCACTGGAGGATGCCCGCGCACGGATCGCAGGCTGCATCGGCTGTGAGCCCCGGGAGATCTATTTCACCTCCGGCGGCAGCGAGGCAGACAATCAGGCAATTCGCTCTGCGGCCTATTATGGGGCCCGCAAAGGAAAAAAGCACATTATTTCCACTGCTTTCGAGCATCACGCCGTATTGCATACCCTGGAAAAACTGGAAAAAGAGGGCTTTGAAGTCACCCTTTTGGATGTAAAAACCAACCATAATATTACTGCCCGGCAGGTACGCGACGCCATTCGGGAGGATACCTGCTTGGTGAGTGTGGTGTATGGCAATAACGAGATCGGCTCTTTACTGCCCATTGCGGAGATCGGCGAGGTTTGCAAGCAGGCCGGTGTACCCTTCCATACAGATGCGGTGCAGGCGGTGGGGCACGTTGCCATCAACGTAAAGCAGGAAAACATTGACCTATTATCTCTGTCTGCCCACAAGTTCCACGGCCCCCGGGGTGCCGGCGTGCTGTATGCCCGCCGCGGCTTCCCTCTGACCAATCTGATCGAGGGCGGCGCACAGGAACGCGGCAAGCGTGCCGGTACGGAAAACCTGCCTGCAATTATGGGTATGGCCGCCGCACTGGAGGAAGCCTGCGCCAATTTGGAAGACAACCAAAAGAAGGTAACTGCCCTGCGGGACAAGCTGGTGGCAGGCCTTTCCAAGATCCCGCACTGCGCAATGAACGGCGACCCCGATCACAGACTACCCGGCATTGTCAGCTTTTGCTTTGAGGGCATTGAAGGGGAGTCGCTGCTGCTGCTTTTAGACGCACAGGGGATCTACGCATCCTCCGGCTCTGCCTGTACCTCCGGCTCTTTGGATCCCAGCCACGTATTGCTGGCTATTGGCCGTGTTCATGATGTTGCCCACGGCTCCCTGCGGCTGAGCCTGAGCCACTACAATACGGAGGAAGAAATCGATTATATTTTGGAAACCGTGCCGCAGGTCGTCAGCCTGCTGCGGAATATGTCCCCCGTTTGGCGGGATCTGCAGAACGGTGTCCGCCAGTATATTTTATAAGGAGAATAAACGATGGCATTATATAGCGAAGTGGTAATGGACCATTTTACCCACCCGAGAAATGTGGGCTTTATTGAAGACGCCGACGGTGTCGGTCAGGTAGGCAACGCCAAGTGCGGCGACATTATGAAGATCTACCTGAAAATTGAAAATGATATGATCGTGGACGTGAAGTTTGAGACCTTCGGCTGTGGCTCTGCCATTGCATCCTCTTCCATGGCTACCGAAATGATCAAGGGAAAGCCCCTGTCTGAAGCATTAAAGCTGACCAACAAGGCGGTTGCCGAGGCGTTAAGCGGTCTGCCTGCCCACAAGATGCATTGCTCCGTGCTGGCAGAGGAAGCCATTAAGTCTGCGGTGAAGGATTACTATGACCGCAACGGCATCGAGTATGATCACACGCAGTTCCCCGATTGCGAGAACTGCGCCCACTGCCACGAATAAGCGATGATCGTATCAACAAAAGGACGGTATGCCCTGCGGGTGATGGTTTACCTTGCCCAAAGTGGGGAAGGGGCGTATGTGCCCCTGAAGGAGATCGCAGAGGAAGAGGGGATCTCCCAAAAGTATTTGGAGGCCATTATGACCGTGCTCTCCAAGGCGGGCTTTGTGGATGCGGTCCACGGAAAAGGCGGTGGATATCGGCTCAACAGAGCACCGGAAAATTACACCATTGGCAGTATTCTGAAGCTGACGGAAGGCTCTTTGGCCACGGTGTCCTGCACCACCCAGGGCGCGTCTGCCTGCTCCAGAAGCTCCTGCTGTAAGGCGCTTCCAATGTGGGAGAGGCTGGATAAAATGGTGGACAGTTTCTTTGAATCCATTACCCTGAACGACATTCTCACAGAAGAAAATATATAAAATACAAGGGAGGCAGTTTAGCAAACTGCCTCCCTTGTGTGTTATATCCGTTTCAGCTTGATTTTATAGGTTGTTCAAAAATTCCTTGGCGGCGGCCTTCAGCGTTTCGTGGTCGTTTGGCAGCTTGCCGTCCAGTACCTGCTGCAGTAAGTGGTGCATAGCCTGACCGATTTGGGGCCCTTCCTCATAGCCCAGGGCAATCAAATCGTGACCGTCAATGGCCAGATCCTTGGCTTCCAGACGCCCTTCCTCTTTGGAGAGCTTTTTCAGCATATCCACCAGCTTTTGGCGGTCGCGCAGATGCTTTTCCTTTTTGTAGCCGGTGGCAATGCGGTCGGCGGTTTGCAGGTCGATCATCCGTTTGAGCGTAGGCTCGCCGTACTTACTTAATCTGCGGCGCAGAAGGGGCTTTTCGGGGGTCAACAGATCCATGTGGTGGGTGATCAGGGTCACCACTTCCTCCCGCAGTGCGGCAGGTGCCTTCAGCCGCAGCAGAATTTGCTCTGCTACGCGGGCGCTTTCCCCGGCGTGACCGTGGAAATGGCCCTCACCCTTTTCGTCCCGTGTAAAGGTTTGGGGCTTGGAAACATCGTGCAGTAGTGCCGCCCAGCGCAAAGTGGCATCCCCGGGCACATTGCAAAGCACCATTTCCGTGTGACGCAGTACATCATAGCGGTGGTGACGGCTGTGCTGACAAAAATCCGCACAGGGCACAAGCTCCGGCAAAACCTGCAGCAGAATATCCTTATAAAGGAGCAGATCGCCTTCTTCGATGTGACACAGGATCTCGGTCAGCTCGCTGTAAACGCGCTCGGATGCCAGTCGGTCCATGGTGGGCGCCAGCGCCACCATTTCCTGTAGGGTATCCTTTTGGGGAATCAGACGGAAGCGGCAGGCAAAACGCACGCCCCGTAAAATCCGCAGGGCATCTTCGCTGAATCGCTTTTTGGGATTACCCACAGCGCGCAGGGTGCGGTGAAACAGATCCGCCGTGCCGCCGTAGGGGTCGATGTAACCAACAGCGGGATTAAAGGCCATGGCGTTCACCGTAAAGTCCCGCCGTGCCAGATCATCACACACGTCGTCCACAAATTCCACCCAGTCGGGATGGCGGCTGTCTGCATAGCTGCCTTCGGTGCGGTAGGTGGTGATCTCATACAGGCACTTGTCGACGACCACGCCCACAGTGCCGTGCTTTTCCCCGTTTCTTACCAGTTCGTAGCCGTCAAAGACCTTGGCGATCTCATCGGGCTTTGCGTTGGTGCAAAGGTCGTAATCCTTGGGGGTGAGCCCCAGCATCCCGTCCCGCACACAGCCGCCCACGGCGTAGGCGGTGTAGCCGGCGCGTTCCAGCATTTTAATAAGCTTCTCCACAGGCGTGGGCAAAACCATTTTACAGGGCGTAACAAAAAAGGTGCTCAGAAGCCAAAGGGACAGACTGACAAAATAAAGAATATGCCCGTAGGCGGCGGCAGCAATGGCACAAAACAGGGCCGCCTGCCCCCACACAAAGCCTGCGCGGTAGTCTGTTTTTTGACCGGAGGCGCAGGTGAGCCGATGAATGCCGTAAATGGCGGCAAACAGGTAAAACAGGCTGTCAAAAAGATAGTCCTGGGTCTGATTGAGCTTTGTCCACAGTGTCAGGTTGCCCAGCACCATGCCAAAGCACATAAAAATGGGCAAAAGCATATTCAGAAGGGAGGGCTTTTTGCCTGCAAAATAAGCGGTAGCCAGCCCCCAAAAGCCGAAAAGACCCATTGCCTGCGCCACCAGCAGCAAGGTACTACCCTCTGTTTTAAAAAGCATATAGGCACAGGCCAGTGCACCGAATCCGGCACCGATGCCGGCAATGGGAAGCTTCGTGACGATCTGATAGGGGCGCTTGGGGCCTGCAAAGCGGTATATGATCAGCAAGACCGCAAGAAGGGCGGCGATCCCGTACAAAATGGGATAATTGGGGTGGTGCAGGGGGATCAGGCCCAGTTTGTCGCTTTGCGCGTCCACATACATTTCGTTGCGTAAAAAGCCGCAGACGATGCCTGATAGCAGTGTAAAGGGTAAAAACAGCTTGGGAAGGTTTTTCATATAATGGCCTCCAGTAATAGTACAATGCCCACCAGCACCGGCTGATGCAGAAGATACAGCGGTAAACTCCAGCGACCGATGGCACAGAAGAATGCGGGCAGTCCGCATTTGGAATTGACGCTTGGAAACAGCGTCTCTTTTTTCTTATACAGCAGCTTTCCCAGCAGTGCGCCTGCCAGGAAAAAGCCCAAAAAGGGAAGCAGGGGGAAGTGATCCGATGCGGCAAAGCCCGAAGGGACAAAGCCCAACGCCACGCCCCAGTAATGGGAGACGATCATCTGATCCTCCAATAGAATACCGGGCAGAATGATCGCAGGTGCCAGCACCCCCAAAGCCCAGCAGGGCAGTGATCTGAAAACGGGCCACAGCAGCATACATACGCCTAAGCAGTGGAGCACGCCGAAGTATACCGGGTCCATAATCGCCCACTTATTCATTAGAAAGCTGACGATAGAGACGGCTAAGCCGCACCCGAACACCACAAGTCCCCGACGGACCGGATGGTGCCCCAAGGTGATGCAGATCCCGGAGATGATGAAAAACAGCACGCCGCCCCATTGGGATACGAAGGTAAACAGGCTGCCCCGGATCCAGGAAAAAGGCCCAAACAGCTGATCTATGTGCATCATCAGATGGCACAGAATCATCCCGATTACAAACAGTCCCCGCAGGGCATCCAGCTCCCAAATCCGCTTTTTCATTCTGTCATCCCTTCGTTTTTTATTATTATAACAGAAAAACAGGGAAATTCTACCCCTAATGTAAAAATAACACTTGTTTATACCGAAAAATAGGAGTATAATGACTGTAACTGTGCTTCGTCCGGCAGGAAATACCCTGTCGGCCGGACCACTCAGACGCCTCCGGGCGGATCCGAAGGAGAAAGATATGCTACTTGGAACAATATTCCTACTGGCGCTCTCAGCCGCAACAGGCATCTGTTTTTGGACGGATGCGTTTCAAAGCCTTGCCTGGCTGTGGGTATTTCCCGTCAGCTTTATAGGCGCTGTTTTGATCGAGGCAGGTATCGTGTTTGCGGTGGTCATGCTGATGGTGAAAGCGGTGGACTTTGAAAAGCCCCAGGAAAAAGACAGCAAGCCATACCGCTTTGTGATCCAGCTTTTGGCACAGGCGGCGGTACCCATTCTTTCGGTGCGGATGCATACCGAGGGGCTGGAGAAACGTCCCAAAAAAGGCCGCTTCTTTGTGGTTTGCAACCACTTGAACGAAATGGATCCGGTGATACTGCTGCGGTATTTTCCCAAAAGCCAGCTGACCTTTATCTCCAAGCAGGAGAATAAAGAGATGTTTGTGGTAGGCCCCTTTCTGCACAAGATCCAGGGGCAGTTCATCAATCGGGATAACGACCGGCAGGCACTGCGCAGTATTATAAAGTGCATCGAGATCCTGCGGGAAGATCGGGGCTCGGTGGCAGTGTTCCCCGAGGGATACATCCACGATGATAAAAAACTGCACCGCTTCCGCAGTGGTGTGTTTAAGATCGCCCAAAAGACCAAGGTGCCCATTGTGGTATGCACCGTGCTCAATACGCCGCCGGTATTCCACAACGGTCTGCGTCTGAAAAAAACCCACGTGCATTTTCACGTGCTGGATGTGATCCAGCCCCAGGAGTATGAAGCAATGACCACCGTGGAGCTGGGCAACAAGGTATATGAAATGATGGCCGCGGATTTAGGCCCTGAAAACGTTTCCGATGAGCAAGCGGAATAAAATGGAGGAAAAGAAAATGAAAAACAGCGAAAAGACCTTAGAGATGATCGTCAACCTTTGCAAAAGCAGAGGCTATGTGTACGCAGGCTCCGAAATTTACGGCGGCCTGGCCAACTCCTGGGACTACGGTCCTTTGGGCGTGGAGTTTAAAAACAACGTGAAAAAGGCATGGCTGAAGAAGTTTGTGCAGGAATCCCCCTACAACGTGGGCCTGGATGCCGCCATTTTGATGAATCCTCAGACCTGGATCACCACCGGTCACGTAGGCAGCTTCTCCGACCCGCTGGTAGACTGCAAGGGCTGTGGCGCACGGCACCGTGCAGACAAGCTGATCGAGTCTGCTCCCTCCGGCGCGGAGGTCAATGTGGACGCAATGAAGCCGGCGGAAATGAATGACTTTATTGCCGAGCATGAGGATGTGGTGTGTCCCAACTGCGGCAAGCATCACTTTACTTCTATTCGTAATTTTAATCTGATGTTCCAGACGAAGATCGGCGTCACCGAGGATTCCTCCTCCACCTGCTATCTGCGCCCTGAAACCGCACAGGGTATTTTTGTAAACTTTGCAAACATTCAGCGCACCACCCGTAAGAAGCTGCCCTTCGGCGTCTGCCAGGTGGGCAAGGCCTTCCGTAACGAGATCACCCCGGGCAACTTCACCTTCCGTACCCGTGAATTTGAGCAGATGGAATGTGAATTTTTCTGCAAGCCCGGCACCGACCTGGAGTGGTTTGCCTACTGGAAGGACTTCTGCAAGAATTGGCTTGTCAGCTTAGGCATCAAGGAAGAGAGCCTGCGTCTGCGTGACCATGAGCCTGCAGAGCTGGCCTTCTATTCCCGTGCCACCACGGATATTGAATATCAGTTCCCCTTCGGCAGCGGCTGGGGCGAGCTGTGGGGCATTGCCGACCGTACCGATTACGACCTGGGCCGTCATCAGGAGGCTTCCGGCAAGGCACTGGATTACTATGACCAGGAAACCAACGAGCATTATATTCCCTACGTGATCGAGCCTTCTTTGGGCTGTGACCGTGTGGCACTGGCATTTTTGTGCGAAGCATACGATGAGGAAGTGGTGGGTCAGGATAAAAACGGCAAGGACGATGTGCGTACCGTTTTGCGCCTGCATCCCGCACTGGCACCCTTCAAGGCGGCTGTTCTGCCCCTGAGCAAGAAGCTCAGCCCCAAGGCAGAGGAGATCTACCGTGAACTGCAAAAGGACTTTATGGTGGATTTTGACGATGCCGGTTCTATCGGTAAGCGTTATCGCCGTGAGGACGAGATCGGCACACCCTTGTGCATTACTGTGGACTTCCAGACCGTGGGTGATGAAAATACCGAGGCAGACAACTGCGTGACGGTCCGTGACCGCGATACCATGGAGCAGGTGCGTATCCCCATCAGCGAGCTGAAGAATTATATCGCTGAAAAGTGCCGTTTCTAATCAAAATAAACCGCCCAGCACATGGGCGGTTTTTATCTAAGGAGGTGTTTTGATGAACATATTATATATTGCCTATTCCTGCGGTACCCGTTCGGGAAGTGAAAATGCCATCGGCTGGAATATTCCCATGCACAGCGCCCTGATGGGCAACAATGTATACATCATCACAAAAAACACTTCAAAATCGGATCTGCAGGACTATCTGGAAAAGCACCCCATACATAATCTGAAGGTCCTTTACGTGGATGAGCCCTCCTATCCCAAGCGCCTGCGGAAGATGCTTTTTGCCCTGTGCCTGAAAAAATGGCAAAAGCGGGCGTACCGTGCGGCAAAAGCGCTTTGCGCGCAAGAGCCTGTGGAGCTGATCCACCAGATCACGCCGGTGGAATTGCGCAACATCGGAAGCTACGGAAAAATCAAGAATGTCCCCTTTGTGGTGGGCCCCATCGGCGGTGGACAAAAAATAGCAAAGCCCCTTCGCGGCTATGTAAAAGGCAAGGGAAGGGTCGTGGAAGGACTGCGCCTGCTGTTTAACGGGGTGAACAGGCTGACCGTCCGACTGACGGGGAAGCTGAAGCACTGTGACTATATCTTCTACGCCAATGAGGAGACGCGGGATTACTTGCCCACTAAGGGCAAAAGCGCCCTCTGCACAGAGGTGGGTATAGCACAGGTGCCTGCGTATAAGCCTCCCCGGAAGGAGGAAAAGCAGGGCTGTACCTTCTTGATCGCAGGCAGACTGGAGTATTTTAAGGGGCACGATTTCGTGCTTGACGCAATGGAAAAGCTTCCGGAGAACGTGGACTTTACTTGTTTGGTTGTAGGTGCCGGCCCAATGGAAGAACGGCTGAAGCAGCGGTGCAGTGCATCCGCGCGCCTGGAAAATCGGGTGCAGTTTTTGGGCAAGGTAGACTATAAGCAGATGGCGCAGGTATATGAGCAGGCCGATGTACTGCTGATGCCCAGTATGCGGGAAACCACCGGCACGGTCATCCTGGAAGCCATGGCACAGGGTCGCCCGGTGATCGCCCAGAACGCCTTTGGAGCAAAGCTGCTGGTGGGCGCGCAGGCAGGATGGCTGTATGACGGAAAAAGCCGGGAGCAGATGCTGCGGCAGCTTAAAAACATCCTGCAGCACTGTATCGACTGCCCGGAGGATGTAGCGCAGAAGGGGCAGCTTGCCGCCTGGGAGGCGCAGAACTATCTGTGGCCGGAAAAGCTGAAGATCTATACATCCGTTTATGAGCAGCTGCGCTCAGAACGCAATTAAAAGGAATCGTCTTATAAAGCACAAAAAACAGCACAAAATCTGCAAGCAGATTTTGTGCTGTCTTTGTTCATCCTTTTATGCAGGCACAAGGGCCTTTTTGCGCTTATGGATCAAGGATAGCGCGATCAGCAGTGCGCTTAAAATACACGCGCCGGCCACCGCAGGAAGCACGATCATCCAGGGGATCTCCACAGTGCCCTGTACAGTGGGGGCGTTCATACCGCATACGGTACATTTGCCGCTTTCCACATCCCAGTGATGGGCCTGTGCTTCGTTCGTGCCTTTGAGCCAGTGGGCGTTTTTGTCGTGGCTGTAGTCGGCTGCGGTAGGTACGTGGGTCAAGATGGGCGCCAGCTCAAAGCCGCAATCCTTACAAAGCTGTGCGTGATCCTCAGTGGCACCGGAGCCCGGGTTATGGGGCAGTGTGTCACTTTTCTGACCGCAGTGGTCGCATTCGGTCCAGTGACCGGTTTTGTCGGACTGAAGCTCTGTGCCCCAGCTGTGCACCGTTTCGCGGATGTAGCCGCATTCGTCACAGCTTTCGTCACAATCGGCACTGTAGGTGTGCGCGGTCTTTCCCTCTATGGCAGAGCAGTGCAGGCAGGTGCGCCAGTGATGGGTTTCATCGTATTGCCACTGCTGTGCGTATTCGTGGACAGCGGATTCCTTATAGGAGCAGGTCTTGCAGGCGGCATCACAGCTGTCGCTTCCCCGCTTGTGGCTCTCTACGCCCACACGCCCCATACAGTCACTGCAGGTGCGCCAGTGGGAAGAAGCGTCGGCAGAGTAGGTTTTGGAAACGGTATGCTTCTTTTCCTCTACGTGTCCACAGCTGGTGCAGGTGCGGCAATGAGAATCCCCATCCTTATACATCCATTCGCCGTAGGTGTGGGTGCTGTTTTTGGGGATGTCCACCGTTCTGGTCTCACCGCAAACACTGCAGGTCTGCTGCTTTGTGCCGACCGTTTTACAGGTGGCATCCTTGATCACCTTGTCACTGCCCCAGCTATGCTTGACCTGTGACACGTAGCCGCAGTGCGTGCAGGTAGCCTTGTGATAGGTGGCGTTGTATTTTGCGTAGCTGCCGTAGCTATGGCTGCAGCTTGCCATAATGCACTCCTTGCAATCGGCCACCTTGGAGGTGTTGCCGGTGTAGCTTTTGGCATTGCAGGAGGTACACAGCTGATATTCCTTGTGGGGGTGGGCAGATTCCACCTTGGTCTCGTATGTATGACTGTGGCTGTTTGCGCCGTTATAATTGGGGGATGCAAAATAATAGGCATCGTACAGGCGCCGTTTGCGGATGTACACACCTTGCTTGGAGGAATCGTTTTCCCAGGTGTTGCCCTCCAAGGTGTAGAAGTAATCGCCGCTGACATAGTAGACAAGGCCCGTGTGGTTGCCGTTGTCCTTAAAGAACAGGTCGCCGGATTGGGGCAGGCGGCTGGTGGCTTTGAAGGTGTTGGTCAGTCCGAAGCTGGAAGCACTGGCGAAGCCGTTTTTCTTCAATACGCTGGAGGGGATGCCTGCCTGATTGGCACACCAGGATACAAACGCACCGCACCAGGCCATATTGGAATGGCCAAACCATACGCCGTATTTGGTGTAGTTGTTGCTGCCCTCCATATATCCCACCTGGGTCAGGGCAACGCCGATAATATCCGCCCGCTGGTCGCCGGTATTTTTATATGTATTTTCATACGCCGCGTCTGCCTGCATCACGGTTAGGGGCAAGCAGGTCAGTACCAAAATGGCACACAGCATAAAAGTTACAATTCTTCTCATCAATAACCTCATCCATTTACATCTTAAATATGGCCGTTTTCTCTCACTTTAAGGCAATAATACAACACTTCAGGGAAAAAAGCAATAGCTATTTCATAAAAAGAAACAACTTTGTAATTATTTTGTAACCATTGACCAAAAACAAAATAGTTTAGAGTTTACTTTTTGAGTGACTGGTGCTATAATGTGATTATCTATGGTCAGGGGGACTATATGTGGGGGATTTTCCCTGTTCCCGGGACTAAAATACTGCACAAAAAGGAGGGTCGGGTGTGCGTCGGCTGATTGATTACACCAAAAAAACCATACGCCAGGCAGACCTGATCCTTTTGGTGCTGTGTCTTGCCGCCACTGCCTTCGGCACACTGGTCATTGCCAGTGCCACCAACGCCCAGGGCAACACCCGTTTCCTTGCGGTGCAGATCGTGGCTGCCTTGCTGGGCGTGGGAATGTTTTTTGTGGTCTCCGCGGTGGATATTGACTTTATTACGGAGCACCGCAACTGGCTGGTTGCCATCAACTGCTTTATGCTTCTGCTGCTGATCCCCTTCGGCGTGACCCCCGCCGGCTCCGACAACCGAAGCTGGCTGGAGCTTCCCTTTATGCCGGTGCAGATCCAGCCTGCGGAAATTTGTAAGATCTTTTTCGTGCCTATTTTGGCATCGGTGATGGCCACTTATCAAAATAACCCCTCCCGCCCCAAGGCGGTGATGCACCTGCTGTTTCACACCGGCCTGATCGTGGGGCTGAATATGGTCATTTCCAAGGACCTGGGCGTGTCTCTGATTTTCGTCTCCGTATTTTTGGGGATGGCGTTTGCAGGCGGTGTCAGCCTTTTGTGGTTTGCCGCTACTGCAGGTGGCATTGCGGCGCTGGCACCTATTATATGGAGCTTTTTGGAGGACTACCAAAAGCGTCGTATTATGATCGTGTTTGATTCCTCCATCGATCCAAACGGCATCAACGAGCGCTATCACACGGTGCGCAGTCTGAAATCCCTGATGGGCGGGGGTATGACCGGGCAAGGTCTTTTCAACGGCACCCGTACCCAAATTCAGGGCGCCCTGCCTGCACAGCACACCGACTATATCTTCTCTGCCATCGGCGAGGAGCTGGGCTTTATCGGCTGTCTTGTTACAGTGCTGCTGATCGCCGCCATTATCGCCCGCTGTATTTGGGTAGGTACCCGGAGTAACGACTATAAGCGCCGCCTGATCTGCTTCGGCGTTGCCGCGGCACTGATGTTTCAGCTTTGTATCAATGTGGGTATGTGTATCGGCATTGTGCCGGTTATCGGTCTGACCCTGCCCTTTATCAGCTACGGTGGATCTTCCCTGATCTCGCTGTATGCCATGGTGGGGCTTGTGGCAGGTGTGTTTGCCCGTCCCTCGCCGACCAGCCAGGAGCGATATATCCGCCCGCCCTATAAGAGATTGTAAACCCAAAGGTGCAGGCGGTAGCCTGCACCTCAGAGTGTCAAAGAACCCCCAAACCGTCAAAATATAAATCTAAATATTTTGAATCATATCGTAGGGGACGGGTCTCCCGTCCTGAAAGTATTTTTTTAAAAAGGCTTGCTCCGCAAGATATTTTGACTTACTGCGCATCGCTCCCCACTCGAGTATCTATATACACATCGGGGTCGCGTTGCTTGTCTTTGGTGCTTCTTTGACCTCTGCAGTCTGTCAAAAAATACTTTTTTGACAGACCAAGGTGCAGGCGGTAGCCTGCACCTTCTTAGTGAAAGGAGTTTCTGCTTTGAAAACGATGGAAAAATCACAGCTTGCGCCCCGGGCGTTGGTGCGCCACCTGCTTTTGGCCTGGCTGATCGCCGCGACCGTGGAGTATCTGCTGCTGCCGCAAAGCGTCAAGTCCTTGACGCAGCTGCAGGGCATCGGCCAAATGTCTTTGGTGCGGGTGCTGCTTTTGACGCTGTGCGGTTTCGGGGCATTGACCTTCCTTGCGGGAAGCTATCCCGGCTTTTTAAAGGCAGAGCGCTGGATGTTTGCAGGCACTTTCGGTCTATTAAGCATTTTGGCCCTTTCTTCCAGCTATACCACCCCGTTTTTGCTGCTTTGTTTGCTGATTTTGGGCATTTTGGTGGTTTATGGGCTGTTTGGCGCTTCGGACCCGCTCAAAAAAGAAAAGACACTTCGTGGCGGCGCATTGCCTCCGGTTTTGGAGAAAAATAGCCTCATATATCCTGTTTTAGTGGGGCTGATGGCTTTGGGCTTTGTGATCGCGGTCAGCGCCTGGACTGTGGGACGGTATAAAACCTTCTCCACCCCTACTTTTGACTTCGGCATCTTCGCCCAAATGTTCCACAATATGAAGGAAAGCGGCGCACCGATGACCACTGTGGAACGGGATGGTCTATTATCCCACTTTGCGGTGCACGTCTCTCCCGTCTATTATTTGATGCTGCCGATCTACCTGCTGTTTCCAAGCCCTGTCACACTGCAGATCCTCCAGCCGGTGATTTTGGCATCTGCTGTGATCCCGCTGTGGCTGATCGGCAAGCGGCACGGCATGAGCCAGCTTTTGCGCACACTGCTTTGCGCGTTGCTGCTGATATTGCCGGTGACCGCAGGCGGAAATTATTACGATCTGCACGAAAACTGCTTCTTACTGCCCCTTTTGCTGTGGCTGATGTACGCTGTTGACCGGCAAAGCACGGTGCTCACGGTGATTTTTGCTCTGCTGACCCTGTGCGTCAAGGAGGACGCGGCGGTGTATGTGGCAGTGGTAGGGCTGTATGTGTTGTTGCGGGCACTGACCCATCGTCCCGGTGCACACAAAAAAGAATTGTGGACCGGCATCGGCCTGCTGGCCGGTGCGCTTTGCTGGTTTATAGTGGTCACCTGGTATCTGCGCACCCACGGCGACGGTGTGATGACGAACCGCTACAGAAACTTTAATTACGATGGCTCCGATTCCCTGATCTCTGTGATCAAGGCTACTGCGATGTGCCCCATGAAGACCCTTTTTGAGTGCGTGGACAAGGAGAAGCTGACTTATATCGGGCAGACTGTTCTGCCCCTGCTGGCGATCCCTCTGTTTACCCGCCGCTTTGACCGCTATATCCTGCTGATCCCCTATATCCTGGTCAACCTGATGTCGGACTACACTTATCAGCACAGCATCCTTTTCCAGTACAATTTCGGCAGTACCGCACTGCTTGTTTATCTTTTGGCGGTGAATCTATCCGACCTGCGCAGAAAGCTTGTTCCCCTGTGCGCACTGGTCGCAGCCATCGTGGTATCCGCAGGCTTTTTCTTCCAAACCGTAGCGCCCCAGATCTGGTATTACAGCACCCTTTACGGAAAATATGCTCCCTACTACGAAAGCGTCGCGGATACCCTGGATACCATTCCCGACGACGCATCCGTTACCACCCACACCTTCTACGGCGCTTATCTGTCAGAACGGGCCGTACTGTACGACCTGCGCTACTGCTCCCGGGAGCATTTGCTCAGCTCCGATTATGTAGTGATCCGCTCCAACACCGATGCCGAGGTGGATCGCTTTGGCGGCTTTGAGGCTCTTTGCGCCCTTTTGGAGGAACAGGGCTACACCCTCCGTACCCAAAACGGCACCTTGGTCATTTACGGAAAATAAGCATACATTAGAAATAAAGGTGAATCTTTATGAAACTGCTGCACAGTCACCACAGAAAACATCCCTTTGCCCCTGCGGTGATGCTTATAAAGAAAAATGTTGTAATGTTTGTGGCGCTGTTTGCGGCCCTGGTGACCATGGTGATCATCCCCCCGGACCGCTACTATTTGGATTACTTCGATTTTAAAACCCTGACCTGCCTGTTTTGTGTGTTGGCGGTGGTGTGCGCCCTGAAAAACATCCGCTTTTTCTATATTCTTGCAAAGAAGATCGTTCAGCTTTTTCGCAATGCCCGTATCGCGGTGCTGGCCCTGGTTTATATCACCTTCATCGGCTCGATGCTCATTGCCAACGATATGGCGCTGCTCACCTTTTTACCCTTGGGCTACCTGGTGCTGACCACCACAGGCAAGGGGAAATATATGGCGTTTACCTATATTATGCAAAACATTGCCGCCAATTTGGGCGGGATGCTGACCCCTTTTGGAAATCCTCAAAACCTGTACCTTTACTCCTTTTTTGATATTCCCACCGGGGAATTTATGCAGATCATGCTGCCGCCCTTTTTGGTGTCGATCGCCTTGATCACTCTGTGTTGTCTGTTTTTTGTGAAGGCAGAGCCTTTGGAGATTCGGGACGAGCCCACGTGCCTACCCAAGGGACGGACGGTGCTGTATCTGTGCCTGTTTGCGCTCTCCATTGCCATCGTGTTTCGGGGCATCCCTTACTATGTTGGGCTTGCCATCATCCCGGCGGTTTTGCTGATCGCAGACCGCAAGGCGCTGAAAATGGTGGACTATCCTCTGCTTTTCACCTTTGTGTTTTTCTTTGTGTTTGCAGGGAATATGGCGCGCATTGACGGCGTTCGGCAGCTTTTTTCTGCCTTGCTGAACAAGAGCACGCTGGTGTTTTCTGTCCTTTCCTGTCAGATCATCAGCAATGTGCCCTCTGCCATTCTCCTGAGCCAATTCACCGGCAATTACCGCCAGCTCCTTTTGGGCGTCAACATCGGCGGCGTGGGCAGCTTGATCGCATCCCTGGCCAGCCTGATCACCTTTCGGGAATACACCAGGCGTAATCCGGGGAAAACCGGCTACTACGTTTTGATGTTTACACTGTTTAATTTGGCGTTTTTGGTGATCCTGACCCTGTTTTCCTTGCTTTTTTAATCGGAAGGAAGCAGATACAGCATGGGCATCAGCAGCGATGCCTGCCCGTAATCCAGTGTTTTCCACGGCCCACAGCCCTTCGACAGATATCGGCAATCCCGAATACGGTAGGTGCGGAAGCTGCCGTCACTCATCCAAACCGTGACATGGTGGCGAATCCCCGTCAGCTGCTCCGGGTCTATTCGGGCACGGCCTGTTTCGTTTAATTTGTAGAGGTAACCCAGCACCGTTTCTATTTTCTCCTCCGATGTATAGTTGCGCGTCAGGGTGTGCTCCTCGTAGCCCGCGGTGACGGTAATACGTGAGATCAAAATCGGCTTTTCGGCGCCGCAAACCTGTTGCGGACATAAAAATACAAATAAAATCAGAAATAAATAACCTTTTCGTTTCATCCCCATTTTAGACCCTCCCATCAATATTTTGGCTTTAAAAAACGGAAATATTGACGAAAAATATTGCGTTTGTTTCCAAGTATTGACAAAAATACATTATATCGCTTATCATATAAGCGGGATTTAAAAAGAAAGGATGAAAAAAATGAAAACGAGCAAAAAAAGATGCATTTCTCTTGCCCTGGCGGTACTGATGGTCACGGTCCTGTTTGCCGGGTGCGGCGGGAAAGGCGGAAACGCAGGCGGTAAAACCGGTGATTCTGTCACCGAAAAGCTGCAAAGCGCAAAAAATTATGAGCTGACCCTGTTTAACAGCAGTGAAGGCGTAGAGCTGTCCTGTACGGTTCAGGTAGACGCGGAAAATCAAACCTTTTATGTGGTAGACGAATCAGATCCCTTTACAGAGGGTGAATACACCACCATCTACGGTCAGGGAAACACGGTCTACAGACGGGATGCCAACCGTTACCCTTTGCGCACCGATAAGCTCTGTTTTTCCGAAAAAGACTTTAATGGCATCATTGGTATGCAGATCGACGGCGTACCCGGACTTCCGGGCCTGATCGAGCTTTCGGATGCCTTCCTTGAATATGAGCCGAAAAAAGACGGCAACACCTATCGTGTGGATAAGCTCACCGCCCAGCAATACTGCGACTTTTTGAGCATTATGAGCGGCGGCAGTGTGGAAACGCCTGTGGAGGAAGTGGAGCAGGGCATGGCGCAGGGCATCACCATTTCTGCCTATATGAAGCTGGATGACAGCGGAGTTCTGCAGGA
Source organism: Oscillospiraceae bacterium (assembly GCA_017621795.1). Taxonomy (GTDB): domain Bacteria; phylum Bacillota; class Clostridia; order Oscillospirales; family Oscillospiraceae; genus Faecousia. Next base: position 26,455 of record JAGASJ010000038.1, read on the forward strand.
AATTGCGATGGAGCAGATGGGTATGACTGTCGGTTACCGTTTAGGCAAGCTGAATCAGGTAGGCACCATTGCAGTGCCGGAGTATGTATCCGATTTCGTATGGGAGACCGGCGCATACTATGTATACGAGGAAAACGGCCAAAAGGCTGTGTACGAATATAGCGATGACGGCTTTGCGTTCACCGGCTTCGGTGAATACTATGCCGACGAGTACGATATCCAATGCTACCGTGTGCTGGAATCCGTAGAGGATCTGCCTGTACTGGAGGTGCGGGGCATCAACAACAACGGGTTTAACGAGACCCGGGTGCACAATCTGATCATTCCCGCCGGTGTTGCTCTGAATACCAGGTCCGGTTGGGACAACTGGGCCGAGCAAACCACCTTCTTCTTTGACGACAGCCGGGAAGATGCCGCTGTCGATGCTACGGAAGGCCTGCAGATGTACTTTGCAGACGAATGGTCCTATGTAGACGGTCTGCCCACCCCCAACAATTAAAAAATAAAACAGGAGATACCGTCAGGTATCTCCTGTTTCAGAGTGTCAAAGAACCCCCAAACCGTCAAAATATAAATCTAAATATTTTGAATTATATCGTAGGGGACGGGTCTCCCGTCCCGCAAACAATTTTCAAAAAAGGGCTTGCTCCGCAAGATATTTTGACTTACTGCGCATCGCTCCCCACTCGAGTATCTATATACACATCGGGGTCGCGTTGCTTGTCTTTGGTGCTTCTTTGACCTCTGCAGTCTGTCAAAAAATACTTTTTTGACAGACTAAAAAACAGGAGATACCATCAGGTATCTCCTGTTTTTGGTGACTCGCTGGAGATTCGAACTCCAGACCCATTGCTTAAAAGGCAATTGCTCTGCCAACTGAGCTAGCGAGTCTTATGGCTGGGATGGCAGGATTTGAACCTACGAATGCCAGAGTCAAAGTCTGGTGCCTTACCGCTTGGCTACATCCCAATGAAATGCGCCCGCCTCTGGACACACGGCGTATTATAACACGGGGCTTTTGATTTTGCAACAGTTTTTTTAAACAGAAAGCAGATTCCGTATTTTCCGGGCTTTTTTGCAAAAATTCACAGCTTTTGTCTTAATTTTTTCCCGTTTCCCTCTTGTAAATTTTATGCTTTTGGCGTATACTTTTAATAATTGTCATACCGAAAAGAGGAAAAAACTATGCAACTGATTTCTGTTCGCGAGCTTTTTAAAAACACAAGTGCCTATGCAGGCAAGGAAGTGGAGATCGGCGGCTGGGTGCGGTCCATCCGTGCCAGCAAGCAATTTGGCTTCATTGTCCTGAACGACGGTACTTATTTTACCCCGCTGCAGGTGGTTTATCACGATACCATGGAAAATTTTGCAGAAATTTCCAAGACCAACGTGGGCGCCGCCCTCATCGTCAAGGGCACTTTGGTAGAGACCCCCGAGGCAAAGCAGCCCTTTGAGATCCAGGCCACCCAGGTGACCGTGGAAGGTGCTTCCACCTCCGACTACCCCCTGCAGAAAAAGCGTCATACCCTGGAATTTTTGCGCACCATGACCCATCTGCGTCCCCGCACCAACACCTTCCAGGCGGTATTCCGTGTGCGCAGCTTGATTGCTTTTGCCATTCACCAGTTCTTCCGTGATCGGGACTTTGTGTATGTGCACACCCCCCTGATCACCGGCTCCGACTGTGAGGGCGCAGGCGAAATGTTCCAGGTCACCACCATGGATCTGCAGAACATCCCCCTGACCGAGGACGGCAAGGTGGATTTCACCAAGGACTTCTACGGCAAGCCCACCAACCTGACCGTATCCGGTCAGCTCAACGGCGAGACCTTTGCCATGGCCTTTAAGAACATCTACACCTTCGGCCCCACCTTCCGCGCCGAAAACTCCAACACCACCCGCCACGCCGCGGAATTTTGGATGATCGAGCCGGAGATCGCCTTTGCAGACCTGAAGGACGATATGCGCCTGGCAGAGGATATGATCAAGTATATCATCGCTTACGTGCTGGAAAACGCACCGGAAGAGATGGCATTCTTCAACCAGTTTATGGATAATGGCCTGCTGGAGCGGCTCAATAACGTCTTGCACAACGAATTTGGCCACATCACCTACACCGATGCAGTCAAGCTGCTGGAGGAGCACAACGATCAGTTTGAGTATCCTGTCCACTGGGGCAGTGACCTGCAGACCGAGCACGAGCGCTACCTGACCGAAGTGATCTTCAAAAAGCCGGTGTTCGTCACCGATTACCCCAAGGAGATCAAGGCGTTCTATATGAAGCTCAATCCCGACGGCAAGACCGTTGCGGCGATGGACTGTCTGGTGCCCGGCATCGGCGAGATCATCGGCGGCTCTCAGCGTGAGGACAATTACGAGATCCTGAAAAACCGCATTGAAGAGCTGGGTATGAAGCCGGAGGACTACGGCTTCTATATGGACCTGCGGAAGTATGGCTCTGCCCGTCACGCCGGCTTCGGTTTGGGCTTCGAGCGCTGTGTGATGTACCTGACCGGTATGGGCAACATCCGCGACGTTCTGCCCTTCCCCAGAACCGTGGGCAACTGCGAACTGTAATCAAAAAAACACAAAGGCGCTGTCTCAAACTGAGACAGCGCCTTTATTTGTCAGTGAAGAGAGAAGAGAGAAGAGAAAAGGTGTCGGCAAAAGCCGACAATTAGATAATACGGGCAGATGATATCTGCCCCTACGATCAGGAATCGGAATATACATCCCGCAAACGTTTGTCATTGCGAGCCGCTTGACAAGCGGCGTAGCAATCCGTACCCCTTGCCGCCGAAGGCGGCGCGGTGCTTTGCACCGCAAGAAAACGGATTCCCACGTTGCCTGCGGCTCCTCGGAATGACCGGGGCGGATTTCCCGCCCCGGTTTTAATTCGTTGTCGCAAAGCCGATATATCAAAATAACAGCGGGAGAGAAACCGTCTTTTTGGCGCTCTCCCTCCGTCTTCGCCTGACGGCGAATCCACCTCCCTCGTCAGAGGGAGGCTTTTTGCGGGCAGATGATACTGCCCCTACAATAAGCTAAAAACGCAGAGCGCGGGGCGCTCTGCGTTTTTACATTATTTTAAATATTCGTGGAGCTTATACAGCACCGGCTCGAAGGCCGCGCCGTACCAGTGATTATCCAGCTTTGCCGTTTCTTTGATGCAATCCACGGTGTAATCCGCTGCGATTTTGGCGGCCTGCACAGCGGTCTTTCCCCGCATCATAGCGCCAACCAAAGCAGAGGCATAAATATCGCCTGTGCCGTGGCAGCTGTTTGGCAGCAGTTCGTGCTCGTAATAGCTGTATACGCCCTTTTCGTACACCACCACACCGGTTCTGCCTTCTGCATAAGACACGCCGGTGAGTACCACATTGGACATTCCCTTTTCTGCAAGTGCGGCCAGCAAGCCATCAATGTAGCTGCGGTCGTATTGGGTCTTAAATTCCATACCGGTTAAAAAGCACGCTTCCGTAATGTTGGGCACCACAAAATCCGCGTCGGCACACAGCGCCACCATTGCCTCCACATAAGCCCCGTCAAAGCCGGGATACAGCTTGCCGTTATCGGCCATAGCGGGATCCACCACCGTAACGCCCGAGGCGGTTTTCAGCTCTCTGAACATCTCGCGGATATAGGAGATCTGCTCACGGCTGCCCAAATAGCCGGTATAGATGGCCTCAAATTGAAGCTGCTCTTTTTTCCAGTGGTCTTTGATTGCAGGCATATCTCCGGTCAGGTCCCGAAAAGTATAGCCTGTGAAACCGGCGGTATGGGTAGAGAGCACTGCAGAGGGCAAAATAGAAGTCTCCAAGCCGCAGGCAGAGAGAATCGGCAATGCCACGGTTAGGGAGCACTGGCCCACACAAGAGATGTCCTGGATCGTCAGAATGCGTTTATATGCCATAAAAATCCTTCTTTCAGAAAAATGTAGCGGTATTATAGCACAGCACAATTCAAGAATAAAGTCTGACTTTTTAAATATTATGTTATTTTTTAAATAATTCCCCGCTATCCGTTGCATTTGTGGTTAAAACAGGCTATAATGAACTGACTATTTGGAATTTTTGAGGTTTTACGGATGGATTACATCGTTTTGGATATGGAATGGAATCAGCCCTGGCCCGGTTCACCTTCTGCCAAGAAGGTCCTGCCGGTGCAGATTCGGGGAGAGATCCTGCAAATTGGTGCGGTGCGTATCACCGAAGCGCAGCAAGTGGCAGACGAATTTCAAGTGCTGATCAAGCCCAAATACTACCGTCGGCTGAACCGTCGGGTCAGTAAGCTCACCGGCATCAAGGAGGCCCGCCTGCGGGAAGAGGGCATCGGTATGGAGGAGGCAATGGCGCGCTTTCGTGCCTGGTGCGGTGAGGATGTGATCTTCCTTACCTGGGGCTTTGACGACATCACGATTTTAAAAGAAAACCTGCAGCTTTACCGCATTGATGATCGCTGGGTAAGCCGCTGGTACAACGCTCAAATGATCTTTAACGCCCAGACCGACGGGTCTTCCGCCCAAAAAGCGCTGAAGACCGCTATGGAGATCTTTGGTATCGAGCCCTCTCGCCCTGCCCACGATGCTTTGGGCGATGCCTACCATACCGCCCTGATCTGTGCCCGCTTAGACCTGCAAAAGGGTATCGACGAGTACGGCGGCAGTCTGCAGAGCCATATTGACGGCTTCCACGGCGCGCAGATCCCCGGCTGTATCAGCCGCAAGGTGTTCTACGATTACGCCGACAAGCGCAGTGCCTTAGCCGCGATGTCCGGCGCGGAAAATCAGTGCCCCACCTGCGGGCGACAAATGCTGGGCTCCCGCTGGTTTGCCCAGCCCGGCAAACGGTATATGGATTTGGCCACCTGCCCGGAGCACGGTAAATTCCTCATCCGCGTGCGGCTTTCCGACCAGCCTGACGGCACGGTCCGTGTCAGCCGTCTGACCTACGAAGCTACCTCTGAGGCCGCTGAGGCCTACGCCCGACGGGTGGAAAAGGCAGAGCCGGAAGCACCCCGCCGTTCCGAGCGTCGACGCAGAAGCCGCCTGCCCAAGAAAACAGAGCAGTAGAACCTTGTTAAAGCGTAAGCTTGGCTCCCCTGCAGGGGAGCTGGCATATTGCCGATTTTAGGCAATATGACTGAGGGGTTTACAGAGCTATAAGTATATAATAGACGGAGACTCCGTTAACCCCTCCGTCTCGCCTTGCGGCGAGCCACCTCCCCTGCAGGGGAGGCGTTGACGGCGCGCCCCGCAAATGAATATTTCCTGAAATTGAACTGTAGGGAACGGCCTGTGTGCCGTTCTTTTTTTTGCGCAGTTTGAGAAAAAAATTTGCGGAAAGACGCGCAGATCATTCCCCGCGCACATATTTTGAGACAGCTCCGATTCCACATTTTTCCTTTTTTAAACAATTCTTTGCGGAATCTTGAATTATTTATGTCCTTTTTGTTGCTTTTTGTCCCATCTTATGGTAGTATGTTCGGTAAAATGGAGGAGTGTTGATGAGAGATTACCACAAGGAGTTTGTTTACCGAAAGATCAAAAAGCCCAATAAGCTTCTTGCACGGATCGTGTTTTTTATTTTCGGCAAGATTTCCAAGAAGCGCAATGTAGAATTTGTCTACGATGAAGACTTTGAGCAGATTCGGGACAAGCAGATGATTCTTCTGTGCCAGCACCGTTCCCGCACCGACTTCATCTATGTTTACGCCGGCATTCGCCGTACGGATATGCACATTATGTGCGGATACCAAAATGTCTTCCAGCCCTTTGTGTATACCATTTTAAAAAAGCTGGAAGTTATTGCGAAAATGCTCTATCAGCCGGATATGCACGCCACGATGCAGGTTTTGGGTGCCACCAAGTTGGGTGACAGTGTGATGATCTTCCCGGAGGGGATCCAGTCCTCCAGCGGCTCTACCCACCCCATTAACCCCGCCACACTGAAGCTTTTAATGAAGCTGAAGCTTCCGGTTGGCCTTGTATCCCTGAATGGTGCGTACTTTACCCGCAACCGCTACTGTGCCGATATTAAAAAAGGGAAAATCACCGTCCGTTTTTCCAAGCTGTTTGACTCGGAGGATTTTACCGCCCTTTCCAAGGACGCACTGTACGAAAAGCTTTTAAGCGCTTTCCGCTACAACGAATTTGAGCAGCGCCCTGCCGAAAAGATCGCATATCGGGGCAAAAAGCCCAATATATACGGCCTGGATAATATTATTTACCGCTGTCCCCAATGCGGCGCGGAATACCGATTTGAGATTCGGGACACCCAAATGCACTGCTTAGACTGCGGCTTTGCCATCTCTATGGATGAATATTACGACATTCATCCTGTGCAGGGCACATTGCCCTTTGAAAATATCGACCGTTGGTACAAATGGCAGCGGCACACGGTTTCCCAACAGGTACAAAAGGATGATTTCTGCCTGCGCACCAGGGTGCAGCTGAATACCATCAACACCCATAAGATTTCCAAAAACTTTTCTTTGATGTGTCTAGGGGAGGGAACACTGACCCTGACCAATCAGGCCCTTACTTATCAGGGCACCCGCAACGGCGAGCAGGTTCTGCTGACCTTTGAGCCCAAGCTGGTGTTTTCTCTGACCATGTCCCTGTCCTATGACCTGGACCTGTATTACAACGGCGAATATATGAACTTTAAGCTTCTGGAAAACGAGAAGCAGGTAACGAAATGGATGCTCTGTTCCGAGGAAATTCACAATCTGTACGACCCAATCTGGAAGAGTGTCAGCGATGAGGTTTATAATGAAGAATAAAAAAGAAAAAGTACTTTTTGCCCTTACAGCACTTTTGATCACCACAATTGTGACCCTTTCCGTTATTCACTGGTCCACCATTGTGTATCTTTTCCACGAAATGATCTACGGTGTGGCGATCGTAAAAGAATATGTGGAATCCTTGGGTGCCGGAGGCATTCTCGCCATTTCGCTGGTCATCATTGCCTGCTTTTTCGTGCCGGTCATATCCTCTGTGCCGGTGCAGTTGGCCTCGGTGATCACATACGGCCTGTTTTTCGGGGTCATTCACACGCTGCTCTCGGTGTTTGTTGCCAGTCAGCTGGTGTTTCTGTTTACCCGGTGCATCCGTATTTTTCAAAGCCCCAAACGCAGAGCCAAGCGGCAGGAAATGGAAGAAAAGATCCGCAACAGCAAGCGGAGCATTACCCAGTTTGTCATTTTATCCTATGTTGCACCCTTCATCCCCTTTCTGCTCATCCATGTTGTTGCCGCTGTCAGCGGTATGAAGTGGTGGAAATACTCCCTGATCACCTTTGTTGGACCGCTTGCCGACATTTTGATGACCCTGTGGATCGGCGAAAAGGTTACCTCCGCATCCTCTCCTGTGATCTCCTTTACGGTTTTAGTGATTCTGATTACCTGCGTATCTCTTTCCCTGATTTTTAAGAATAAGATCATTGACGCCATTTTTACGCCAAACGAAGAGGAAAGCAGCGCTTATGGAAAATAAACAGCTGAACAAAGAGGTCAAATTCGGCCTGAAAAGCTTTATCACCATCTGCTCCATACTGATCGCAGTCATTATTGCGGTGGGTATTCTCACATACGTGATCCCCGCCGGTACTTATCAGTATGACGAAAACGGAACCATCATCCCCGATTCCTTTACACGGCTGGAGGAGGGGAGCCGTCTGCCGGCATACCGATGGATCTCCGCGCCTGTGGAGGCGCTTATTATCGGTGAGGGAAACTTCAATATCATTCAGATCATCGCAGTCCTGCTGATTTTAGGGGGCAGCTTCAAGGTGCTGGACCGTTCCGGCGGTCTGTACGCTGTGGTACAGGTGATCATTGACCGTTTCTATAACAAGCGCTATAAGCTGATCTGGGCAATCACCCTGTTTATGATGCTGCTGGCTTCCTGCTTCGGTTTACAGGAAGAGCTGCTGATCCTGTTTCCCATCTTCTTGTCCTTTGCCACAGCCATGGGCTGGAGCAATACCCAAGCGGTCAGCCTGATACTCATTACCTCCGGTGTGGGCTTTACCACTGCCATCTTCAATCCCTTTACGGTGGGGATGTCTTCGGAGCTGGCAGGGGTCAGTATTTTAAGCGGCATTTGGTACCGCATTGGCATATTCTGCCTGATGTATGTGCTGACGGCCCTGTATCTGGTACGTATGGCAAAAAAGGACGAAAAGGAAAGTAAAAATCCCATCAGACAGGATTTTGCCGCCCTGACTGAGGAAGAAAAAGCCATCTACGGGCGGAAGGCAAAGCAGGTCTTTACCCTGTTTTTCGCCGTGCTGGGGGTGATCATCCTGGCTTCCGCGGTGCCATTTATCGCAGAGCTGGGCATTGGCATGGTGCTGATGGCGCTGAGCTTTGTCGCAGGCGCGTTCATCATCGGCAAAAAGGCAATGGGCAGCGCCAAAAAGGCACTGCAGGCCTTCTGCAGCGGCGCAAAGGATTTAGCACCCTCCATCGTGATCATACTGCTGGCATTCAGCGTGAAATACATCGCCGAAAACGGCAATATCCTGCACACCATGTTCTATTACTGCCACCGCTTTATTGCCGCGCAGTCTCCCTATGTGGGTGTGATCGTGCTGTATGTGCTGATTTTGGTGTTTGAATTTTTCATTCCCAGCTCCACCGCGAAGGTGGCACTGCTGATCCCTCTGCTGACGCTGGCACCTATTCCCGGTATCAGCACCAACATTATCATTTTGGCGTTCTTGTTCGGTGACGGCTATGCCAACGTCCTTTATCCCACCTGCGGTACACTGGTCATTGGCTTGGGTCTTGCGGAAGTGGGCTATATGCAATGGCTGCGGCGTACGGTGCTGTTTCAGGTCGTGCTGTTTGTGCTTTCCGTTGCGTTTTTGCTGCTGGCAGTGCATATCGGCCTTTAAAAGTATAAAAAGAGGGTGTCTCAAAATCAATGAGACACCCTCTTTTTTATTTATAGTTGGGCGCGTACTGCTTCAGCTGCTCGTAGGCCAGGGCCTGTGCGGCGTGGCGCCGTGCGCCGACGAAAAACGCAAGACCGATGCCCAGCACACTGTATACGCCGTAGCACAGCAGTGTAAACCAGGACGTTGCCATAGGCGCAGGCATTCCCGCCAGCTCCAAAATCAGCGGCAGCGCCGGCAAAAGGCTCAGCAAAAACTGCAGCAGGTAATACCACCAAAAGCGCAGATCCAATTTAAACAGCTCGTTGCGGTTACCCTTGGTGATCATACTGCTGATGCTCAAAGCGGCCATGGCGCCCATACCCTTGTTGTCCATCAGCAAATACCCTGCCATCATAAATCTGTACCGCAAAAGCAGCCCCGCACAGCCGCAAACTGCCAGGAAAACAACCGACACGCCGATAAAGTAGGGGAGGCACGTTTCCAGCGGAAGCTGCTCCAGCAGTGCGGAAATATCCTGGATGGATTCCTCATTTACCTGCTGCATCATTTCCTGCAGCTCCTGGGGAACGGGAATGACCATTGCGAGAATGGGCGCAATGTTGAGCGACAGCATACACACCAAAAATCCGAACACCGCCAGCATCAGATTATACCGAAAAAGCGGTCCGATGCGGAAGAAGCCTGCGGTCAGGCGGGAAAAGCTGCTGCTTTCTCCCCGTGCCGCCTGCAGTGCCAGGTGCCACAGACCGGCAGTGAAGAACAGCTGTGCCACCGAAAGGGCTACAGAAAGCACCTGCGGAACGGTTTTGAGCACTGCGATCTTTCCCATAGAGGACAGCCCGGACAGATCCGACATCCAATAATTGCAGAGCAGATCCACCAGGTAAAGCAGGATCATAGCGCCTGCGGAGACGGCGGTATGTACTGCCACCATCGTTTTATAGTCCTTCTTTTCTGCGGTCAGTTTTTTTCCGTCCCGACTGAGATTTTTCGGCTGTATCATTATTTTTTCTCCTTTTTCTGCCTTGCAGGCAGGTATCTTTTATGGTATGATAACGGGGTAAATGAAAATTACCCACTTACCGATCGAACCATCGGTTAAAAGAGGCGGTGAATAAATGGAGCTGGGTCAAAAATTAAAGCAGGCACGGTTAGAAAAGGGGCTTTCCCAACGGCAGTTGTGCCACGACATCATCACCCGCAATATGCTCTCCCTCATTGAAAACGGCTCTGCCAAGCCCTCCCGCAGCACCCTGCAGGCACTTTGCGCCCGATTGGAGCTGCCTTTAAGCCACTTCATTGCCGACGCCCCATCGGAAAACCTGCAAATTTTGTCCCGCGCCACAGAGGAAGAGCCCCGTGTGGCACTGCGATCTTTGGAAGGCTACAGTTCCCCGGATGCGCTGCTGGACGGCTGGTATCACTACCTCTGTGTGCGGAAACGGCTTGACCTGGCAAGAGAAGCCTTGCAGGAACACCGCAACAGCTATGCTGCTGCCCTTTTAAAAGAATGTGAAAAGCATTTAGACTGCACACAGCCCCTTCGGGCGCAGTTTATAGAGGAATATGCCTTAATGTGTCACAGCGCAGAGCTGCTCACGGCCAATCAGGCGGCGGCACTGCTTCCGTCCCACGGGGAGGCACAGTGCTTGCAGGCAAAGGCCGCTTTTGAGCGGGGGGATTACACCCTGTGCCTGAAGCTGCTGGACGCTGCTTGCCCCTTGGGCTACGATGCAAGGCTGATGCAATGCGACGCATTGATGGCACTGAAGCAATACAGCCGGGCGTGCCCACTGCTATTGGAGCTGGAGCATACGCAGGATTGCGCTGTTTACAGCCGCCTGGAACAATGCTATCGGGAGCAGGGGGATTTCCAAAAGGCCTATGAGTATGCCTGTAAGCAACGATAAAATCTATCTTAAACCGTCGGTAAGGGTTACCTTATCGGCGGTTTTTTCATCCTTCCATTTTAAAAAGCGGGCGGGATTGCCTGCCACCACAGCGTTTGCAGGCACATCCGCGGTAACTATCGCACCTGCGCCGACCACCGCGTTGCGACCTATGCAAACACCCTCTAAAATCACAGCACCGGCGCCGATCAGCACATCTTCCTCTACCACCACCGGCTGCATACAGGCAGGCTCGATCATTCCCGCCAAAACTGCGTTCGCGCCGATGTGACAGTTTTTTCCGATCTGTGCACCGCCGCCGATTACCGCACCCATATCCACCATCGTACCACTGCCGATCACTGCCCCTATATTGACCACCGCGCCCATCATGATCACCGCGTCATCGGCAATTTGCGCGCTCTGCCGAATCACCGCGCCCGGCTCTACACGGGCATTCAGCTTTTCCGGAGGTATGAGCGGCAGGCGGCTGTTTCTGCGGTCTGCCTCCACCATACAGACGGTAAACCGGTCCCCGTGGGCTTCCAGAAAGGGGGCAATATCCTCCCACTGACCGCATATAATCATAAAGTCTACGCCCCGAAAGGTTACACAGCCCGGAAGGTCCACCGAGCTGATGGGCTTTACATACACCTTCACTGGCGTGGACGGTACGGCGTTTTGCAGGTTTTGAATATGTTTATTCATACAATTCCCTCCTATCGTACCACCATTGTATGCAAAACTCAAGTAAAAATTAAAGGAGCGCTTATGACCTTGATCCGTGATTTTTACGCACTGCACCGGATCCCGGAGCTGGACTGCACACTGCCGAAGACCTGCTCGTATGTAAGGCACTGCCTCAGCGTTTTGCGCTGCAGTGTCACATCACCCACCACGGGGAGCCTTTGCGCCTATTTTGATTTCGGACAGGAGGATGCGCTGGCTTTTCGGGCCGATATGGATGCGCTGCCCATTGAGGAGGCAACCGGCTTGCACTATTCCTCCGTCCACGCGGGACAGATGCACGCCTGCGGACACGACGGACACACCGCCATTTTACTGGAGCTTGCCCGCCGTCTCCACCGAAAAAAGACGCTCTCCCACAATATTTTGCTGATTTTTCAGCCGGGAGAGGAACAAAAAGGGGGTGCCGGGCAGCTTTGCGACAGCGGCATTTTTGAACAGTACAAGGTGCGCGCCATTTTCGGACTGCACCTTTGGCCGAAGCTGACCAAGGGAAAAATTCACGGAAAAAGTGGTGCGATGATGGCGCAAAGCAGTGGCATTACCGCCTGCTTTGAGGGGAAAAGCTGCCATATCGCGTCAAAAAAAGAGGGCATTGATGCCCTCTTTGCCTGCTGCCGATTTTATGAGCAGGCCTGTGCGTTGCGTGCTTCCGCGCCCCATCTTTTAGCCTTCGGAAAGCTGGAAGGGGGGACGGCAGGCAATGTGGTTTGCGACCGTGCCGTCTTATATGGCAGCCTGCGGTGTTTTCACCCCCGGGTGCACAGCCATCTGCGGAAGCGTCTTTTGAACCTTTGGAAGCAGGTTGCCGCCGATACGGGCTGCAGCGGGGCTTTGGAGATTACAGAGGGCTATCCCGCTGTATACAACGATGCCTCCCTGTTTTCCGCGGTTTGCCGTGTGTACCCTGTTGCGCCGCTTTTGAGCCGAAGCTGGGCGGCAGAGGATTTTTCCTTTTATCAGCAAAAAGTTCCCGGCGCATTTTTCTTTTTGGGATTGGGAGACACCCCGGCGCTTCACAGCCCGCAGTTTTGCTTTGACCCGGATGTTTTGCAGCAGGGGGTCCGTTTTTTTGAGACCCTGTGTGAAAAAATAACATAATCCGTCGGCAATGACAATGCCTTTGGCATCCTTTGTCTAATATACAAATGACGAAGGGCACGTTGTGCAACGTGCCCTTTTGGATTACATAGATATTAACCTTTTCGGATGATTTTGTCAGGAAACACCGATGCGTTTATCAAATCGGCAGGGTCTATTTCAAGGGCATCGGCAATATTGAAAAACACCTCTAATGAAAACGGGCGGGCAATGCCGGGTGCCTCAATGGAACTGATGTGCGAGCGGCTGACATTTGCTCTTTCTGCCAACTGCTCCTGAGAAAGTCCTCGCATCTTGCGGAGCGTAGAGATCGCAATACCCAGTTGAATATATCGGTCTCTGTTCTTAAACTCTGTGTCTTTGCTCACACACATCACCTTCCTTTGGAATAATTATACTTTTCCCAAAAGAAAAATGCTGTATTCACATAAAAGAACTTGACTGATATTTTGAGCAAATGTAAAATATATAGGAATACTTCGTGTTAGCAAACACATTTGCCGTTATTTGTGAGCAAGAGGAAGGTGCTGTTGTGGTCTGCTCTTTTTTTGGTCATAAAGATACACCGTCTATCGTGTTTTCGCAGCTCAAGAAATGTATTGAGCATTTGATTATAAGCCGGGGTGTCAACAGCTTTATGGTTGGCAATCAGGGCAGCTTTGACGGTATGGTGTTGAAAGCCCTGCGGGAACTAAAACAAAAATACCCACATATATGCTACAGTGTTGCCCTTGCCTATATGCCGGGCAAAGGGCAGAAATATGAATTGTACAGCCAAACCGAGACCTTTTTGCCGGAAGGCATTGAAAACGTTCCCAGAAGATTTGCTATTTCCCATAGAAACAAATGGATGGTCAAAGAATCAGATATCGTAGTTTGTTACATTACGCATTTATGGGGTGGCGCTGCGCAATTCGCAGAATATGCGCAAAGGCAGGGAAAAGAGGTAATCAACCTTGCCGGCAGTGATGTGCAAATTGGGACGGGAAACGGATTGCCACGCCGCTTGTCAAGCGGCTCGCAATGACAATACCTTTGGACGAACAGTATTTATACAAATGATATATTTCCACATCGTGAAAATCATTGAGGCACACTTCCAAGGAAGTGTGCCTCATCAGTCTGTCAAAAAACTTCCAATAAGCCTCCGTTTCTGGTATAATAAAGGAAACGGGGGTGTTTTTATGGAACAATGGAGAAAAGATGCCAGAAGTGAAGCGATTATCGTGGATTTAGAGGCATTAGTGCCTCAGGATC
>JAGASJ010000039.1 GCA_017621795.1 Oscillospiraceae bacterium
ATGATGATATCGGGCTTAATATTGTACTTATCCAGAGCTGCTTTTGTTTCCAGACCGATGACCGATTGATGCAGCAGCACCTGATTTAGCACACTGCCTAGTACATAGCGGTAACCGGGTGTAGATGTGGCAACCTCTACCGCTTCACTAATCGCGCAACCAAGGCTTCCGGTAGTACCGGGGTGCTCTTGGAGTATCTTTCTGCCAACCACTGTTTCCATAGAGGGTGAAGGAGTAACGGATGCACCGTAGGTGCGCATAACTTCTCTGCGGAAAGGCTTCTGCTCATAGGAAACCTTCACCATATAGACCTTGCAGTCCAGACCAAAGTAGGAGCAGGCCATGGAAAGAGCTGTGCCCCACTGACCGGCACCGGTTTCAGTAGTAACGCCCTTGAGACCCTGCTGTTTGGCATAGTAAGCCTGAGCAATAGCGGAATTCAGTTTGTGAGAGCCGGAGGTATTGTTGCCCTCAAATTTGTAGTAGATCTTCGCCGGGGTCTGCAGCTTTTCTTCCAGACAGTAGGCGCGGACCAAGGGGGAAGGACGGTACATCTTATAGAAATTCCGGATCGGTTCGGGAATCTCAAAAAAGGGAGTGGTATCATCCAGCTCTTGCTTAATTAGTTCCTCACAGAATACACCGGCAAGCTCTTCGGCTTTCATGGGCTCATGGGTGCCAGGATTCAGTAGCGGGGCAGGCTTCACCTTCATGTCGGCACGGAGATTATACCATGCCTTGGGCATCTCGGTTTCGTTCAGGTAGATCTTGTAGGGAATGGTTGGGTTTGACATAGTTTTTTCTCCTTTCATTTTCTGGCGGGACAGGAGAAATTGTCTCCGGAATACAAAAAATCCTGTCCCAAAGCAAATACTTTGCTGGGACAGGATAAAATAACCCTGCGGTGCCACCCGGCTTGACGCACCATTACAATGCGCCCACTCAACGCGTACCAACATACGCTGACTGTTTGATAACGGAGCGTCCAGCTCCGGCTCTCATACTAAGGTTGCCCTTTTCTGGTTGCCCTTGGAAGTCCATTCGGCTTTTCGGTGTCTGCCGCAATCTCACCACCTGCGGCTCTCTGGGAGAAACCTTGGAAAGCTTACTCACTCTTCCTCAACGGTTTACATCATTATATGTCCGGGAAAAACACTTGTCAAGAAACAAATGTGCACAAAGTGTCGACGAAAACGGAAAGAGGATTTGATAATTTTCTACTTGGTCCTCGTATGCAGCCAACTATTTACAAATGGGGCAATCGGGGAAATAGAAGGCTTCATCAGCCCCTAGAATATATTTGAAACTTGACAACTATTTTACATCACCTTGGTTTCGGACTTTACACGGAATTGTTATGATGTGGATGTAACCTGAAGTCAATTAAAAAATAAAAACGAGAAAGGATGATGTTTTTATGAAAAAGTATGTTTGTATGATTTTGGCTGTAGTGATGATCGCAGCAACCCTGGTCGCTTGCGGCAGCAACGAAACGAAAAAGGTTGCAACCGATGGTTCTACCTCCATGGAAAAGAAGATTGGCGCCCTCGGTGAGGCCTTCATGGAAAACACCGGCGCAACCTTCACTTACAACCCCACCGGCTCCGGTACCGGCATCAAGGCTGTCAAGGACGGCACCTGCGACATCGGTCTGAGCTCTCGCTACCTGAAGGACTCCGAAAAGGCTGAGGGCCTGAAGGAAACTGTGGTTGCCATCGACGGCATCGCAGTAATCGTAAATCCCGGCAACACCGTTGCAAATCTGACACTGGAGCAGATTGCTGGCATCTACAAAGGTGAGATCACCAACTGGAAGGATGTAGGCGGCAGCGACAGTGATATCGTTCTGATCGGCCGTGAGGAGAATTCCGGCACCCGCGACGGCTTCGAGTCCTTCACCGATACCGAGGATGCCTGCAAGTACCGCCAGGAGTTGACCTCCAACGGCGCAGTGCTTACCGCAGTAGCAGAGAATGCCAATGCCATCGGCTATATCTCCCTGTCCTCTGTCAAGGACACCGTGAAGGCCATCAGCGTCAACGGTGTGGTGCCCAGCGAAGCTACCATTAAGGACGGCAGCTATCCCGTACAGCGTCCTGTGCAGGATGTTGCAAGAATTCTGTTCTGCTATAATTTGATTTGAGAACCTCGTCGATTCTGTCAGGCCACTTGTCAACAATGTGTTATTCCGATACCTGCAAAAAAGAACCAAAGATTTTTAGCACTCTTATCGGTAGAGTGCTAAAAATTCACAAATTGGTAACACATTCCCGTTTCGCGGGGGTTATAATACGGATGACCAATAGGTCAAGACCACGATGAAAAGAGATGACCAACCTATGGGATGCGTGCAAGATCCGGTATGCGCTGACC